>DAIDJK010000457.1 GCA_027450225.1 Bryobacterales bacterium
AACCGAGCGGCTGGGGCCGCGAGATCGACGGCCCCGCCGGCGCGGGTGATGATTTGCGACGATTCGGCGGTGATCCGCGGCGCCCTGGGGCGGATACTGGAATCCGATCCCGATATCGAAGTGGTGCTGAGCGACATCAACATGCCCGTGATGGACGGGCTGACGCTGCTGGCGCGCCTGAACGAAATGCCGCGCCTGCTGAAGACCGTGGTGGTCTCCGCGTACAACGACATGTTGAACGTGCGCGTGGCCATGAACCGCGGAGCCTACGACTTCATCACCAAGCCGATCGATTTCGAAGACCTGGAAGCCACCGTCCGGAAGACCTGGCGCGAGATCGAAATGCTTCGCGAAGCGAAGCGCACGCGCGAGGAGCTCACCGAATTGCAGGCGGAACTGGCGGTGGCGGCGCGGATTCAGCAGTCTCTGCTTCCCGAGCCGATGGTGGCGCGCGACCACCTGGACGTCGCCGCCGCGATGTTGCCCGCCCGCCACGTGAGCGGGGACTTCTACGATTTCTTCCACATCGAAGGCGATCGGTTCGGATTCGTGGTGGGCGATGTTTCGGGCAAAGGCATTCCGGCGGCTCTGTTCATGGCGGTTTCGCGAACTGTGCTGCGCGGCGCCGCGCTGCGCGGGGCCAGACCGGAAGACTGCCTCGCGGCTGTGAATCGCGTTCTGGTTCCGCAGGGCGCCGGGCAGATGTACGTCACACTTTTTTATGGCATTCTCGACCTCGCCTCCGGCCGTCTCACGTGGACCACGGGAGGCCACGCGCCGCCATGGCTGCTGCGCGCGGGCGGCGGCGCGAAACAGCTCGAAGGTCCGCGCGGGCTTATGGTGGGGATGTTCGATGAAGCCGAATACGAAGCCGCGGAATACACGCTTGCGCCTGGCGACACGCTGATCGTCTATACCGATGGCGTTACCGAAGCGGTTAACCCCGAAGGCGCCATGTTCGGAAAGAAGCGTCTGGCGTCCGCTCTGGGCAATCTGCATCCGGCAAGCGCGGCGGGGGCGGTGGAGCGCCTGATCACCGACGTGGCTGCTTTCACCGGCGGCGCGCCGCGCGCGGACGACCTGACATTGCTCGCCATTCGCTTTGCCTGACATAATTTGCCTGACATAAGGGATGACGATCACGGGAACCTCGCAACGCCCCCTGCCGGACCCCGAACCGCACTGGCCGGCTCTGGCGGCGGCTCTGGCGGTAGGCGGACTCAATTACGTTTTGCCGGAAGCGCTAACCGTGGGACCGGGATGGCTGCTTCTCTGCCTGGTCGGCCTGCTGATGAGCGCCGGCATAGCCGCCCGGCGCGCCCGGTCGGCGCGATGGAACGATCGCTTCGCGTATGCGAATCTCGCGGTGATCACGCTCGCAGAAATCTCGTCGCTGGCGTTGCTGATTATCCGCCTTCCGCAGCATAGGGATCCGCCCGTGGAGTTGCTGAAGGCCGCTTCTGCGCTGTGGGTCAGCAACGTGCTCGTCTTCGCATCCTGGTACTGGCGTCTGGATGGCGGCGGCCCCAACGAGCGCGATAAACGGGGCGTTCACACTGACGGCGCGTTCCTGTTCCCACAGATGTCGATGGATCCGTCGCTGAAACACCAGACCGGCGAAGAATGCTGGAGCCCCGGCTTCATCGATTATCTGTTCCTCGCATTCAATACCAGCACGGCGTTCTCCCCGACCGACGTACCCGTGCTTTCTCGCTGGGCAAAAGCGATGATGATCGTACAGTCGCTGATTTCCCTCGCCACCGTGGCGCTGCTGGCGGCAAGAGCGGTCAACATTTTGTAGAGCGCCGGTTCCGGAACTCGTTGTTTCGCGATCCCGGGCCACACGCCAGCGCCGTTTCCCCTTCCGCGATCGCTTTGCGCTTTGATACAACAAGGAGGATTTCTGATGACCCGGCGATTTTGCGGCTCGATTGCCGCCCTGGCATTTCTCGCTTCACCGGCGATTGCCGCGCTCGGCAACCCGCCTGCCCCCATCGTCTCGCAGAATCAGCGCATCGGCCTCGGCGACGATTTGAGCATCACACTGCCTCAAACCGGCGTCACCGACGCGACGCACACGATCGACAAACTCATCCTTTTCCTGAACGATCGCAAGCTCTCGTCGCTCCACCCGATCGGCAACAACCCCGTCACCAGAACCGTCACGTTCCGGGTGGTGCGGTCGCAGGCGGACGCGCCGATCTGGAATACGCTGCTCGGAAGCCCTCACGGCTACACGGCGCACTGGACGGCCGCCGTCGGCTACGACGACCTTGGGGCTATCTCGACGAACGTGCCGCTCGACTTTATCGTTCTGCACAAAAACACGTGGCTGATATTCATGGCCGGGCTTGCCGCAATAGTGCTCAGCGGAATCTGGGCGGCGCTCTACACCGGCATTCTCAGGGATCAGGACGGATATTACAGCCTCGGCAGAACGCAGATGCTGTTCTGGTTCTTCCTCATCGTCGGCTCGTTTGGATATATCTGGCTGATCACGGCGGACCTCGACATCCTGATCCCGAATACCGTCCTCGGGCTGCTGGGCATCAGCGCCACCACAGCTCTTGCCGCCGGATTTATCGATGACGACAATCGAAAGAAGAACACTCCGGCGCTCGTGCCGCCTGCGCCGGTCCTGGCGGCAGCTGCCGGGGCGGGCGGAGCCGCGGCTGCAGCGGCGCCGGCCCTGATCCCCGCCATTCCAGCGCCTCCGATGGCCGCTTCACCAGTCACATTCGTCGAACACGTGAAGAAGTTCGCGTTTGATATTCTCTGCAGCGGGAACACCGTGGACCTTCACCGGTTCCAGATCCTCGTGTGGACTCTGGTACTCGGGGCCGTATTCATCGAGAGCGTCTACGTGGATCTCGCGATGCCGGATTTCAACACAAGCCTTCTGACTCTGATGGGCATCAGTTCGGGAACGTATATCGGATTCAAGTTCCGGGAACAGCCGTAACGGCCAGGTTGAACGGAGCCGAACCGAAGCACCCGCTACGCGCGCTGACGGCGTCGTTTGCAGCGAACGCCATGGCGCCGGGCCTGGCGCTTTCGACACGCCGGGCCCGCTTCCCTTCCAGTGGTTCCCGGGATTCGGCGGATTCCCCGCACGCCGCCTGGATCTCAACCCAACTGCGATAAGCTTGCAGTCGTAATCCCGCATGGCCACGGTCGCTCAACCCCAGTCGTCCTCCCGCATCCGCCGCATCCCCCTCACGCGGGGCCAATGGATTTTCCTCTGGCTTCTGGTCCTGTCCATTCTCATCAATTACATGGACCGCGGCAGCCTCTCGGTCGCCGACAGTTACCTCAAATCCGAATTCCACCTCGACGCCGAAGCCCGCGGCGCTCTCTATTCGGCCTTCTTCTGGACGTATGCTTTCTGCCAGCTTCTCTCCGGCTGGCTGGTGGATAAATTCAACGTGAACCGGGTGCTCGCGGCGGGATTCTTTCTCTGGTCAGCCGCCATGCTCTCCACCGGATTCGCCACCACCGTCGGTCTCCTGATCGGCATCCGGCTCGTCATGGGCATCGGCGAATCGGTCGCGTATCCTTCTTATTCGAAGATTCTGGCGGGCAACTTCCATGAGCACCAGCGCGGCCTCGCCAATGCGCTCATCGATGCTGGATGCAAGCTCGGCCCCGCCATCGGCATGCTGGGCGGCGTCATCATGGCGGCGTTCGGCTGGCGCAGTTTCTTCTACATCATTGGCGGCCTCAGCCTGCTCTGGCTGCTTCCGTGGTCCTTCTTCGCGCCGAAGGATCAGGCGCTGGTGCGCGAGCAGACCGGCCGCGTGCCCGGTTACGCCCAGATCTGCCGCAAGCGCGCCGCATGGGGCACGTTCTTCGGCCTCTTCTGCAGCAATTACGTCTGGTTCTTCATGCTCACCTGGCTGCCCGGCTTCTATCGCGAGCACCTCAAGTTCTCGCAGTCGGAAATGTCCATCTGGGGCTCCGTGCCGCTGTTCGTCGTCGCCGTTTCCACGGTCATCTGGGGCTGGGTTTCGGACCGCCTCATCGCGAGCGGCCGGAGCCCGAACACCGTCCGCAAGGCCTTCTGCGTCGTCGGGCTTCTCTCGTCCACCATCCTGCTGCCGGCGGCCATCGTACGGGACCCGAACCTGTCCCTCGTCCTCGTTTGCGCCGCGGGATTCGGCTATGGCATCTTCTCGTCGAACCTCTGGGCGATCACGCAGACCTGCGCGGGTCCGTGGGCCGCGGGCCGCTGGACAGGCGCCCAGAACTTCGTCGGCAATCTCTCAGGCATCGTGGCGCCGTGGCTCACCGGTTATCTGGTGCAGCAGACCGGCCAGTTCTACCTGGCCTTCGTCATCGTCGCCGTGCTCTGCGTGGTCGGCGCGCTCTGCTTCGGCGTCGTCGTGCCGAAGGTCGAAACGGTCTGCTGGGACTAACCTTCCGCCTCTGTTCGCCTGACTCTTCCGCCCCCGCCCGATACCGCGAGGCTCAGAAAAAACAGCGCGCCGGCGATCACCACGATTACCGGCCCGGACGGCCGGTGCGTCCACGCCGCAACGCCGTCGCCCAGCAGTGTCGCCGCCAGCGCCGCCGCAATCGCCACCGTGAACATGCCGTCGATGCCGCGCGCCAGGCGCTTGGCGATCGTCGCCGGGATGATGATCAGCGATCCCATCAGAAGCACCCCCAGATAGCGCATCCCCAGCGCGACTGTGATCGCGAACGCAAGCAGAAACCCGAGCTGCAGCCCGCGGGCGCCGATCCCCGCCGCAATCGCAACCTCGCTCGAAACCAGTGAGATCAGCAGCCGGTCGCGCATCGCAAGAACAAACCCCGTCACCGCCAGCGCCGCAGCCAGGCCGAACACCATCTCCGGGATGCTCATGCGCCCCGGCGCGCCGAAAAGCGCGTCGATCAACTCTTCGCCCGTCGCCGTCAACGCCCCTGCCGCCAGCGCCACCGAAAACACCACGCCCGTAATCGCTTCGGTGGATAGCCGCGTCTTTCCTTCGATCACCCAGATCAGCAGGCTGCCCGCGAGCAGTGCTGCCAGCGCCCCGAGCAGCGGATTCAGCTTCAGCGCCAGCGCAATTCCAATCCCCGGCAACGCCACGTGAGAGAACGCGTCGGCGGCCAGCGTCATCTTTCGCATCACGGCGAAGCAGCCCACCAGTCCCGCCGCCACTGCCATGGCCGCGCATACCAGCAGCGCCCTAATGTCCATGATTCCCCTCGTCGTGCAAATGGAAACTGACGGGCTTGCCGTAAAGCTCCGACAAACGCTCGGGCGTGAGCACCACTTCCGGCGCGCCGGCGCACGCGCTTTCGCGCGAGAGGCACAGCACCCGCGACGCATACCGATAGACAACGCTCAGGTCATGCGAGATCAGAAGAATGGTCACGCCGTCTTCTTCCTGCACCCGGCGCAGCGCCGCGTTCAACGCATCCTGTCCGGGAACGTCGATGCCCGCCGCGGGTTCATCCAGAAGCAGAACGTCCGGCCTGCCGATCAGCGCGAACGCCACCAGCAGCCTTTGGAACTGCCCTCCCGACATGCTTCCGATCGATTGCTTCAGCACCCGCGGCTGCAGGCTCAGACGTTCGAGCGCGGCGGGAATCTCACTCTTCTGCGCGTGGGAAATCGTCAGCCGGGCCCGCAGCAGATCGCCTCCCGTAATCGGCAGGTCCCGCTCGATATCGAGCTTCTGCGGCACATAGCCGAACCGTGTTCCCGGCGCCCAGTGAATGGTTCCCCCGTGCGGTATCGCGCCGATCAGCGCGCGGAACAGCGCCGTCTTGCCGCTGCCGTTGGGACCGATGATCGCCAGCGCCTCGCCGCGCTCCACCGTCAGATCGATGCCCGCCAGAATTGGCGTTCCATCGAAACTCACCGAGAGCCCGCGCGCTTCGAGAACCGGATTTCCGCCGGCCGGCAGAACCCGCGCGCCCGCCTGCATACTGGATGCTTCGCCCGGCATCGCTGTCAGTTCGTAATATCCTGCGTGTGGCTTTCTTCGCGGATGGGCAGGTACGTCTTCTCCCAATCCTTGTGCGCGGGGTTGCTCGTGTACGCGTCGAACGCGGCCTTGTTTTCGAATTCGATGGCGAAAACAGTGGAATAATCGGCTGGCTGCGTCTTGATTTTCTTCAGCCAGATGTTGCGAATGCCGGGAACATCCGCCGCCATTTTGCGAACGCCGTCAATCGCGGCCTGCTGCTGTTCCGGCGTCGATTCCGCTTTCCACTTCACCACCACCACGTGAAGCAGTGTCTGGGGCTCCCGGAACACGTTCGCACCAACAAGGGCGCCGGCCGCGAAAATGCACACCGCGGCCACAACCAGCGCAATTTTTCTCATCATTCGATTATCACGGGTTCAGGCCCGTGTTGTTCTCAGGCCAGCCGTGAATGCCGGTGATGTTTGCGCAAACCGCTCCATTCCTCACACAACACGATGGAGTTGGCCGGGTTTCGCGGATCGAATTTCAGCGCCACCGGCCCGAGCATCGACATCAGATCTTCCGGCAGCGTGGATTCGAATGCCGTCACGTCCTGCGCGGCCGTATAGGTAACGCCCGCCACGCTGTACGTGAATACGATCGAAGGTCCTTCGATCTCGATGATCTCGCCATCGCAAATCTTGCCGGTCGAGTTGATCTGGAAGCGGCGGCGCCGCTCGATTTCATCCGCCCCCGGGCGGCTGCGCAGAAATCTTCTGTAGGCGATCCCGCCAAAGGCGACCGCCGCGATCGAGCACAAACCTGCGCCGATCACTCCGGGTTTCAGTGCGAAGTCCGCCCAGGATTCGGGCATAAAGTTCCTGTTTGATTATCTGCCGGATATGGCTTCAAAGGCGAAAGTTTTCTGATAATCGTTCAGAAATTGCTCCAGCCCTTTGTCGGTGAGCGGGTGTAGGAACAGGGACTCCATCAGCTTCAGCGGCATCGTGCCCACGTGCGCGCCGGCCAGCGCACACGCGGCGACATGCGCCGGACCGCGCAGCGAGGCCGCCAGCACCTGTGTTTCAAATCCGTAATTCCGATAAATTGCCACAATATCCCGGATCAGATCGATTCCCGGCGCTCCGGTATCTTCCAGCCGCCCGACGAACGGACTCACATAACATGCCCCCGCCTTGGCCGCCAGTAGCGCCTGCGGAGCCGTGAAACACAGCGTCATGTTGATCCGGATTCCGTCCCGGCTCAGTTCGGAACACGCGGCGATGCCGTCCTGCGTCAGCGGAAGCTTTACGACCACGTTCGGGTGGATTCGTGCAAGTGAACGGCCTTCCATCGTCATTGCCCGCGTCTCCGTCTCGATCACGGGCGCGCTCACCGGGCCATCCACCAGATCGCAGATGATCGCGATCTGCTCGTCGGTCGGCCGTCCCTCGCGCGCAATCAGACTGGGATTCGTGGTGACGCCATCGACAATACCCCAGCGCAGCGCTCTGCGAATCTCGTCCGGATTTGCAGTGTCGAGAAAGAACTTCATGAGCGGGAACCCGGAGGCTTCAAACAGTATAGCGGGATTGTGTTCCGGCCCCTTTCACCGTTTCCGCTCCCCTGCCCATGCCGCTGCCGCGTCGAGGACGGGATCGCGGCCGGCTTCCAGATCGGCCACGGTTTCGTGAACCTGCATATCGGGAATCACGCCGTTTCCTTCCAGCACCCGCCCGGTTTCCGATACGTAGCTCGCCTGCGCGAACTGAAAACCATCGCCGTCCGGAAGCCGGATGATGTCGGATGGCAGCGCCGCGCCCGCCGTCCGCGTTCCGAAGATCCGCGCCCGCCCCAGATCGCGCAATCCCTGGGCAAGTATCTCCGACGTCGAAGCCGAACCTTCATCCACCAGAATCGCGAGCCTGCCTGTATAAGGATGCGCCCGAGGGAATACCGCGAACTTGATCGTCAGCTGGCGCGTCTTCATTTCACCCAGCTTCAGGCCGCTCTTGTCGATGAAGAATCCGGCGATGCCCATCGCCATCATGCCGATCCCGCCGGGATTGCCGCGCAGGTCCAGAATCACGCCCGGCGCGGCGTCGAAATCCTTCAGCGCCGCCTCGAATTCCGGCATCACTTTGGCGGGATCGAGGAAAACGTTCAGCCGGATATAGCCAGCGCCCCCTTCGAGCCGCCTTGCGTCGAACACCACCCTCATGGGCGGAAGATTGGCGAAACTCACCAGATCGCCGGCTGGCGCGGCGCGCGGAATTTTCAGCCGTTCCACCTGCCCGTCGGGTTTCGCCACCTCGATTGCCACCGCTGAGTTCGCCGGCCCCAGTAGTCTTTTCTGAATAGTCCGTTCCGTGATCGCCTGCGCTTCGGGCGATTTCGTCTCCCTCAGCTCTTCCACCATTGCGCCGACTTTCGAGCCGTCGATGTCTGCGATCACCATCCCTGGTTTGAGGCCGGCCCGCGCCGCGGGCGAGCCGGATTCGACGGAACTCACCACCGCCTTCCCGTCGATCACAGACGTTTCAAATCCCGGCGAAGCATCGGGCGAGACGTCTGGCGTGTCGGCCGGCAAGTAGTCGTCGCCCGGAATGATAGCGTAGTGCGAGGAGCCGAGACGCGCCAGCATGTCCCGCAGAACTCCCCGCATCTCGTTCATGCTGCGGCACTTCTCGATCAATGGCTTCGTTTGGTCAAAAACCGCCTGCCAGTCGAGCCCGTTCATCTTCGGGTCCGGATGATGGTCTCGAACCGTTTGCCAGACCAGCTCGAAGGACGCCAGATTGGCCGTTTTCTGCTCCTGCGTGAGTTGCGCCGCCGCAGGAAGGGTGTATAAAAGGAATGCAAAAGCGGCTGCGATGGCCCGGGGAAACTGCTTCACAACTGAGCGGAGGATAGCACGCAGACCAGGCTACGGCAGCGTGTACGCCAGTACCGTATCGCTCAGCTTCGCGCCGTCCACCTTGCCGTGGCCGCCCGCGCAAACCACGATGTAGCGCCTGCCCTTCCATATATAGGTTGCGGGAACGGAATTGGCCGATGCCGGCAGATCGATCTCCCATAGCTTTTCGCCCGTCGCCGCCGAGAACGCGCGCAGCTTCGTTTCGAAAATCGTCCCGCCGAAAAACACGAGTCCATCCGTATATAAAGGACCGCCAAGGCTCGGCGGTATGGGCGTCTCCCATCGCAGTTTCCCGGTTGCAACGTCGATAGCGGCCATCGCGCCCCACGGCTTCTCGTTACACGGAATCCCGTCCGGATCAAGAAACGTCCGCCGCGCCATCCCATACGGGGCGCCGGCCTGCCTGCCGTATTCGAGCCCGAGCCGCTCGCCGGTGTCTCCATGGCCCGCGGAATCGAACGTGGCCCGCGGGATCAGCCGCACGACGGTCGCCAGCCGGTCCGCCGCCACGAACAGCAGTCCGCGGCTCGCGTCGTATGCGCCGCTGCCCCAGTTCGCGCCGCCCACATTGCCGGGAAATTCGAGCGTGCCCTGTACGCTCGGCGGCGTGAACAGCCCTTCGTAGCGCAGCTTGTGAAATTCATCCGCGCACCAGCCGGCGCGAGGTACGAAATGCTGTTCGGTAAAAACGCCGGAGACGGGAAATGGCTGCGTGGCTGACGCCGTTTCGCCCGGAATATCGGATTTCGGAACCGGCCGCTCTTCCACCGGCAGCAGCGGCTTGCCGGTCAGCCGGTCGAGCGCGAAATAATGCCCCATCTTCGTGAGGACCGCGACCGCCGGCTTCCCCCGGAACGTAATCAACTCCGGCCGCGAGGCGACATCGTAATCCCAGAGATCGTGATGAACCACCTGAAAAGACCACACCAGTTTGCCTGTGGACGCACGCAGCGCCGTCACGGAATTCGCGTACCTGTCGTCCCCCGGCCGCAAACCACCGTAAAAATCGGGCGAAGCGCTGCCGGTGGCGATGAAGACCAGGTCGTGAGCGGCATCCGCCGACATCGGCGCCCAGGCATTCGCCGCGCCGGTGGTTCCGGCGGGCGTCGGGTCCCACGTCCAGCGCAGAGTACCCGTGCGTTTGTCGAAGGCCCGGACAGTTCCGCGCTCCATCGCCGCCCGTCCGTTGTCCGCGATCGAGGAACCGGTGATCACGAGGTCTTTCACCACCACCGGCGGCGACGTCACCTGATACTCGCCCGTCTGTTGATCGGGTCCAAGCCGCACGTTCCATTTCAGCGAACCCGCGCGCGCATCGAGCGCAATCAGCCGCGCGTCCAGCGTGCCGAAATAGAGGACGCCATCGCTCACCGTCACCCCGCGCGCCGACGCTTCGGAATAATCCCGGTAATCGGCCAGATGAGAATCGAATCGCCACCGCTCTGCGCCCGATCCGGGATCGAGCGCGATCACCTGATTGAACGGCGTGATCACGTAAAGAAGGCCGCCGGCGAGAACCGGCGTCGCCTCAAACGCCGCGACCTTCGCCGCCCGCGCATTCGGCGGCGTCGCGTGGGTGTGGTAAGTCCACGCCAGTTCAGGATGAATTCCGCTCGTCTGCCCGGCAAGGCTCGCGGCGAGAAGCAGCGCGATGGCAATGCGCATCGTCCCAGTTTCTCTCAACACGCCCCGGCATGGCACGATATTGCTGATGCCCGCACTCACCTGGGACCACACCGAAGACATCGCGCTGGAGCTTTTCGAAAAGCACCCGGACACCGATCCTCTTGCCGTACGCTTCACCGACCTGCACAAGTGGATCACCGAACTGCCGGATTTCAAGGACGATCCCTCGAAATCCACCGAGGGAAAACTCGAAGCGATCCAGATGGCCTGGTACGAAGAGTATAAGGAGGCTTAGCTTCCTCAGCTACCGCGCCAGCCAGTAGGCCGGGTGGCCGACGTACGAATCGTTTTCGAGATGCCCCAGAATCGCCCGCCGCATCGCGAGAATGTTCACCTGGCCCTGCTCCTGATAAACCACCTGGCCGCCGGGAAGGATCACGATGTTGTACGGCACCGCGGCCGTCCACTTCGGCTCGAACGCCGCCTGCAGCTTGTAGGTGTCGTCGCTCGCGAACTGCAAGTTGCGGCTGGAAGCATGCTGCTCGTTCAGCAGCTTCATCACGCCCTTCACTTCATCCGGATAATTCACCGAGACCGTGACCAGATCGAAATCCCGCCGCCGGTACATCCGCCACGTCTCTTCGATCTGCGGAAACTCTTCGATGCATGGGCCGCACCACGTTGCCCAGAAACTTACCAGCAGCACCTTGCCGGTATTGTTCTGGCGAAGCTTCTGCAACTCCTCCGCGGTCACGGGCTGCACCTTCACCGGTTCCGCTTCGATGCGCTGCAATTCCTTCACCTCGCTGTCGATCTTCGATTTCCACTTGGTGGAGCACCCGAATGCCGGCGTATGCGCCACGGCGATCGGCTGGCCGGCAATCAGAGCGTCCAGCGCAATCCGCGCATCGCGCGTGTGAACGTGCGATTCGCGCTGCGAATCGTCGATGCGGCCTTCATACACCAGCCTGCGCTCTTTGTTGAACAGGAAAACGTGCGGCGTCGCCTGCGCCCCATAGGCCTGCGTTACCGATTGCGTATCGCCGTCGTAAAGGTAGGGGAAGTTGAAATGCCGGTACTCCGCCCGGATCTTCATTTCATCCAGGCTGTCGGAAACATCCGTATAACCAAGTTCGGAAAGCTGCACCGCCTTCGGGTCATTCGGCTGAATCGCGACGAACGCCACTCCTTTGCCGCTGTAATCGTCCACCAGCGCCTTCATGCGGCCTTCGTAGAGCTGCGACGTCGGGCAATGATTGCAGATGAACATCACCATCAGGTACGGGCTCAAACTGTAATCGGCCAGTTTGTGCGTCTTGCCGTCGATGCCGGGGAGATTGAAATCCGGGGCGGCGGACCCGATGGCGAGAATCGGATGCACGGACGTCCCGGGATGGGTGAGCCTCTCTTCCTGACTCGGCGCCTGGGACAGCAGCGCCGTCGCGAACGCAGTTGCAAACACACCCGCCACAAGAGCGCGGTATCGCATGGAGAATCTCCTCGTGCCGCCAAGTATATCGTTCCGGACGCATCTCCCCATGCGCATCACGGCCCTGTATCACCGCCCTGCAGGGCGCGCCTGTTCGCCCGGGCCGCGGCCGGGTTCCTGCGTCACGGTCTTGCGCGTCCGTGCCGATCCGAGGCGGATGTTAAACTGAAAGTCTCACCTTCTTTACCTTCTTTCACCAGTGATTTCAGTAAATAACGTGTCCATGCGCTTCGGCGCGAAAATTTTGTTCGAAGATGTGTCCACCGTCTTCCTGGCGGGCCGGCGTTACGGCCTGACCGGTCCGAACGGCGCGGGCAAGTCCACTTTCATGAAAGTGCTGACGGGCGAAACCGACCCGCAGAAAGGCGCGGTCGTGCGTCCGAAGCGGCTCGGCATTCTTCGGCAGGATCAGTTTGCCTTCGATGCCTTCCGCGTGATCGATACCGTCATCATGGGCAACAAGCCGCTGTGGGATGCGCTCGCCGAACGCGATGCGCTTTACGCGAAGCCCGAACTGACCGACGACGACGGTATGCGCCTCGCCGAACTCGAAAGCGTCGTCGCCGAAAACGACGGCTACACGGCGGAGAGCGATGCCGCGGTCCTGCTCGACGGTCTCGATATTCCCGAGCCGCTGCACGAACGCCGGATGAGCGAACTGCAGGGCGGCCAGAAGGTTCGCGTGTTGCTGGCCCAGGCGCTGTTCGGCAATCCCGAAGCGCTGCTGCTCGACGAGCCGACCAACCACCTCGACCTCGAATCCATCCACTGGCTGCAGGATTTCCTCATCCGCTATGCGGGCACCCTCATCGTGATCTCGCACGACCGCCACTTCCTGAACAGCGTCACCACGCACACCGCCGATATCGACTATCAGACGATCATCACTTACACCGGCGGCTACGACGATATGGTGCTGGCCAAGATGCAGATCCGTTCGCGTCTCGAAGCCGAAAATGCCCAGCGCGAAAAGAAGATCGCGCAGCTGAACGAATTCATAGCGCGGTTTTCCGCCGGTACGCGATCGAGCCAGGTGATGTCGCGCAAGAAGGAGGTCGAGCGGCTGCAGACCAGCGACCTCGCGAAATCCAACATCCAGCGGCCGTTCATCCGCTTCGATATGAAGCGGCCTTCCGGACGCCATCCGCTCGAGATCAAAGGCCTCGTGAAATCCTACGGGGGTCCGGAGATCATCAGCAACTTCACCGCAAGCGTTTCGCGCGGCGAAAAGATCGGCATCCTCGGACGCAACGGCGTCGGCAAGACGACGCTGCTGCGGTCGCTCATCGCCAATGCGCCGGGCGCGGACGAGGAGAAGTTTCCCGTCGATGGCGGCGTCGTCGAGTGGGGTCACGAAGTGCAGATCGGATACTTCGCGCAGGACCATCGCGGGTCGATTCCGAACGGTACGACCGTTTTCGACTGGCTGCAGGAAATCGACCCCCAGGCGGGCAACGAAGAACTCCGCGGACTGCTGGGACAGATGCTGTTCGCGCGTGACGAAGGCCAGAAGCCGACCAGCGCGCTTTCCGGCGGCGAAGCGGCACGGCTGATCTTCTGCAAGCTGATGCTGAAGAAGCCGAACATCCTGGTGCTCGATGAGCCGACGAACCACCTCGACCTGGAATCGATCAACGCCCTGAACATCGCGCTGCAGAAGTACGAAGGCACGCTGTTCCTCGTCACCCACGATCACGATCTGCTGGAAGAAGTCGCCACGCGCATCTGGCGCCTCGATGGCTCCGGGCAGGTCGAAGATTTCAAGGGCGCCTACGAAGAGTACCAGGCTGCAGTGGCGGCTTAGCCGCCGGCCCAAAGCGACAACGCGCGGCGCCCAGGAGCGCCATTCCAGTGCAACGTTCTCTCGAACCCGAACTGATGGACTTTCTCGACGCCTCGAGCGGCGTGCTCGCGAAGTTCCATCGCGATCTCGCCCGCATTCACCGGCTGCTCGGAAGTTTTCCGACCATCGAGCGTTTCCTTCGCTCCGACAGCCGGCCCGTGCGGCGCGTCCTCGATATCGGCTGCGGCGGCGGATCGCTGCTGGCTTATCTGCGGGATCACATGGGCGTCGAGGTGATCGGCGTGGATCCGAATCCGGGGCTCACCGCGAATGTGCCGGCCATTCGCATGGATGCGGTCACGGGCGATCTGCCGGAAGCCGACGTCGCGGTTTCCTCGCTGGTGGCGCATCACCTCACGCCGGAGCAGAACATCGCGCTGATTCGCAACGTACGCCGCTCCTGTCGCCGCTTCATCATCCTCGACCTGATCCGCCATCCGCTGCCGCTGGCGTTGTTCACCATCTTCCTCTGCCCCCTGATCGGCCGTGAGGCCGCGGTGGACGGAAGGCAGTCGATACGGCGCGCCTTCACGCCGGAAGAATTCGCCGCCCTGGTGCGCGAATCACTCGGTCCAGCGGCGAATTTCAGTATCGATGTGCCGCGTTTCCTTTCGCGCCAGGTGATCGATATTCGCTATTAGTGCGGTTCCGCACGCGGGCGAATTTTGTAACACGGCCCTCATTGTATTGCCGGCCACGCTCCGATAACTTGAGGAGACTTATGCCGAGCCACAAGCATCCCGAGAAGCCGCACAAGCCCGATCAGGGCGGGCTTGCCGACCAGACGAACGGGCCGCAATTCAACCAGCCCGCGCCCACCCCGGACCCGACGAAGTTCACGGTAAAACACGGGTCCGATAAACAGGCCTACAACATTCTCGACAGCGAAAGAGGCAAGCTGAAGCCGCGTCCTTTTCCGACCGTGGATGCCGCCGAACCTGTCCTCGATCTTGCCAGTGCCTACGGTTCGAAGGGCAGCAACATCGTCAGCCAGATTCAGGCGGCCGGGCAGATCGTTTTTCATGCGGTCGGCGATACCGGAAACACCAAAGGCCCGCGGGATCAGAACATGGTGGCCGACAAGATGGTGGCCGATTACGATGAGCGGCATCCGCAGAATGTGCCCTCGTTTTTTTACCATCTGGGAGACGTTGTCTATAGCTTTGGTGAAAGCCGCTATTACTATGACCAGTTCTATGAGCCCTATCGCGATTACCCGGCGCCCATCTTCGCCATTCCGGGCAATCACGATGGAATGGTTTCGCCGCTCGCCGACGCGCAGTCGCTTGCGGCCTTCGTCGAGAACTTCTGCCAGGCGGGGCAGCCGGCGCATCGCACGCCGGAAGCGGGAGAACTCGCGCGCACCGCGCAGGTGCAGCCCGCCGTGTATTACACGCTCGATGCTCCTTATGTGAAGATACTCGGGGTTTACAGTAACTGCCTGGAAGATCCCGGCGTGATTTCGTCCCAGGGCGGAACCTATCCCGAGTTGAGCGATGCGCAACTCGCGTTTCTGAAGGCCGCGCTGGCGCGAGCCAAAGCCCAGCATTACGCAGGCGCCATCCTGATCGCCGTGCATCACCCGCCCTATGTGGCGCAGATTCCGGAGGCGAGTGGAAAAGAGAACGCCGGGCGCCATGGCGGCAGCCTGGCCATGCTGAAGGACATCGACGATTGCTGCAGCGCCGCGGGCGTGTGGCCGCATGCCATCCTTTCCGGCCACGCCCACAATTACCAGCGCTTCACCAGGCAGAAGGATGGGCGCGAAACTCCGTTCATCGTCTGCGGCAATGGTGGACACGCGGTGGTTCCGCTCACCGGAAAGGGCACACTCGCCCTTCGTACTCCAGGCGTGGAAAATGGATACTCGGATGGAAGCGACAAGGTGGTCTTCGAAAACTATGACGACCGGGATTTCGGCTATCTGCGCCTCGTCGTCAATCGAACGCAGTTGCGCATCGAATACCATCCTGCGGCGGACGGCGCGCATTCGAAGACGCCGGACGATTTCGTTACCGTGGATCTGAAATCGCACAAGCTCGTGCATTATCAGGTCGCGGCAGCGGCCGCCGGACACCGGTAACGAACCGGATCAGGCAAGCAGGACCAATCAGCGGCAGCGACGCTGCTCCAGTTTCAACCGCCACTCCGCCGGATTGCCCGCAGTAGGATAAAACAAACCTGCATCAATCGGCGTGGAAGGCCGTCGGCCAGTCGCGTCTGATTTTGAGCGCGCACAGCGGCCGCCCGCGTGGCGGACTGTGCGCTTGAACAACCTGAAGGAGAGTGCGCGTTGACCCGGAATTTCAAGCAGCGGATGCTGATCGCCGCTGGATTGCTGCTGGCGGCGTGTCCGCTGGCGGCGCAGAGCCTTTCACCCATAGCGGCAAACGACAATCGAACGCCCGCCGGCGAGTTGCGCGGAGGCGTGCTCACGCTTCGCATGGAGATGAGGAAAGGCGCCTGGCATCCGGAAAGCGAAGACGGCGAAGCCATCCCCGAATACGCGTTCGCGGAAGCGGGCAAGCCGCTGCAGATTCCCGCTCCGGCGATCCGCGTACCGCAGGGGACCACGGTCGATATCTCGCTGCACAACGGCCTCGCGGTTCCGGCGACTTTGCATGGATTGCATCAGCGGCCCGGAAACGACGCCGACGTGATCACGATCGGCGCCGGCGCCACGCAGCACATACGATTCGCCGCGGGCGCGCCGGGTACTTATCTCTATTGGGCTCGCACCCCGGACGGCAAGCGCGGCAACGGTCATCTGCTGGATGCAAATCTGGGCGGCGCTCTCGTGGTGGATGCTCCCGGTCCCGTGCCGGACGATCGCATCTTCGTGCTTGAAAGATGGAACGGGCCCACGCGCACCGCCATCAACGGCAAGTCCTGGCCCTATACCGAACGGCTTCATTACAAAGTAGGCGATCGAGTTCGTTGGCGGGTCATCAACGCGTCCGATCTGAGCCATCCGATGCACCTGCACGGATTTCATTTCGCGCTCGATGGCGAAGGCGACGGGGAGCACTACAAAACCTATAAGCCGGGCCATGAGCCACTCGAATTCACCCATACCGTGCAGGTAGCCGAAACTTTCGACCTAACCTGGATTCCGACGGAACCCGGGCGCTGGCTTTTCCACTGCCACCGCATGCCGCACATGAGAATGCCCGTACCGCTCGATCCGAAGGACGCCATCAAAGTGGTGGCTCACGATTACGAGCACATGCACGATATGAATTCGCCCTATGCGGGCATGGGCGGCATGTTCATGGGGATCACGATCACGGGCCGCTCCGCCATCGATACCACAACCGACTGGAAACCCGGGCAGCGGCTGCAGCTGACGATAGGAAACCGCGACGGCGACCCGCGATTTTATGAGCTTTCACTGTGCGACTTGTCGGCGCCTGCGAAGACGGAACAGAGCACGGGACTGACCGGTCCCGCAATCGTAATCACTGAGAAGCAGCCCACCGAAATTGCGGTTGTAAACAAGCTGAAGGAACCGACCAGCATCCACTGGCATGGGATGGAACTGGAAAGCTATTACGACGGCGTGCCGGGATGGGGCGGCCGCGACGAGAAGCAGAC
>DAIDJK010000458.1 GCA_027450225.1 Bryobacterales bacterium
GGAGCGATGCGCGTAAGATCGCTCGCAGTGTTCCCGATATTTTTTGCCGCGCTGGTATTGGCGGCTTCAGCGCCCACTTTCACCAATCCCCTGCTCCCGTCCGGTCCGGATCCGTGGGTGACGCAAAAAGACGGCTGGTATTACTACATGAACACCACGGGCAACAATCTGACGATCCGCAAAACGCGCGACATGACGGACCTGAAAGACGCAGAAACGAAGGTGGTGTGGAATCCCCCCGCGAGCGGGCCTTACTCGCACGACATCTGGGCGCCGGAAATTCATTTCGTGAACGGCAAATGGTACATCTACTTTGCGGCAGACGCGGGCGACAACGCGTCGCATCGCGTGTACGCGATCGAGAACGCTTCGGCCGATCCGCTCGAGGGCGACTGGACCTGGCGGGGCAAGGTTTCGGACGCGAGCGACCACTGGGCCATCGATCCCACGGTTTTCGATAACAACGGCCAGTGGTACATGGTGTGGTCGGGATGGCCGGGCGGCAAGGACGGCGAGAAGGACCTTTATATAGGACAGCTCTCCAATCCCTGGACCATTTCGAGCAAGCGCGTGCGGATTTCAAAACCGCAGTATCCGTGGGAAACGGTCGGCGATATTTCGAGGCCGCCGGGATCGACCGCGCCGACGCACGTGAACGTGAACGAAGGGCCGGAAATCCTGAAGCATGCCGGGCGCATCTTCCTGATCTATTCGGCCGATGGCTGCTGGACGGACAGCTACGATCTCGGGATGCTGAAGACAAGCCCGTCGGCGAATCTGCTCGACGCAAAATCGTGGTCGAAGTATCCAAAGCCGGTATTTACGACGTCCGCTTCCGCGCATGCTTATTCGCCGGGGCACAACGGATTTTTCACTTCGCCGGACGGAAAGCAGAACTGGATTCTGTATCATGCGAATCCCGATCCCGGTGAAGGCTGCGGGAATCACCGCTCGCCGCGGGCGCAGATGTTTACGTGGAACGACGACGGGACGCCGAATTTCGGAACGCCGGTTCCACTCGGCCAGCCGATCGCAAAGCCGTCCGGTACGCCGTAGCAGCTATTCCAGTTCGAGGCCGGATTCTTTGAGGGCGCGCCAGCCGCCATCGAGCGAGATGACGCTGGTGTAGCCCATCTTCTGGAGATTGTCGGCCGAGAGCGCGGAGCGGAAACCGCCGCCGCAATAGAGAACCAGCTCGGTGTTCTTGTCCGGGAAGCGATTCTCGATGTCGCGCTCGATGATGCCCTTGCTCAGGTGAACCGCGCCTTTCACATGGCCGGCGGCGTATTCGCTTTCTTCCCGGATATCGACGAGTACCGGTTGTTCACCGCGCGCAAGCATGGCTTTATAGCCCTCGACGTCGGTTTCCCTGACGCGCGATTTTGCGTCGTTCACGATTGCCAGAAAGGCCGGAGAGTGAACCATCGACACTAATCTACACGGCTGATGTTCGCGCCGACGGCGGAGAGCTTGCTCTCGATTTTTTCGTAGCCGCGATCGATGTGATAGACGCGATCGATGACGGTTTCGCCTCTGGCGGCGAGCGCTGCGAGGACGAGTGAGGCGCTGGCGCGGAGGTCCGATGCGATGACGCCTGCGCCGGTGAGATTGCCGCGTCCGGCGACAATGGCCTGGCGACCGTCAAGGCGGATGTTGGCGCCCATGCGCATGAGTTCGAGCGCGTGCATGAAGCGGTTCTCGAAGATGGTTTCGGTGATGATCGAGATGCCGTCGGCCTGGGTCATGAGGGCCATGTACTGGGCCTGCAGATCGGTCGGGAAGCCGGGGTACTCTTCGGTGGTGACGTCCACCGGCTTGATGCCGCCGTTGCCGCGGACGCGAACCGCCGTATCGCCGCAGGATTCGACGGTGATGCCGGCTTCCTGCATTTTGGCGATCAAGGCGTGGAGGTGATCCGGACGGCAGTGGGTGACGACGCAGTCGCCGCCGGTAATGGCCGCGGCGATCATGAACGTGCCGGCTTCGATACGGTCCGGAATGATTTCGTGCGTGGCGCCGTGAAGTTTTTTGACGCCGTTCACGCGGATGACGCTGGTTCCGGCGCCTTCGATCTGCGCGCCCATGAGCTTGAGCAGATCGGCGGTATCGACGACTTCGGGCTCGCGGGCGGCATTCTCGATGAGGGTTTCCCCTTCGGCGAGAACCGCGGCCATGAGGATATCTTCGGTGCCGGTGACGGTGATGCGGTCGAAGACGATGCGTCCGCCTTTGAGACCACCTGGCGCGGAGGCCTGAATGTAGCCGTGTTCCTGGGAGATTTCGGCGCCGAGATGCTGGAGTCCGGCGAGATGCATATCAATAGGACGGGCGCCGATGGCGCAGCCGCCGGGCAGCGAGACGCGGGCGACGCCGCAGCGGGCCACCAGCGGGCCGAGCACAAGGCTCGAGGCGCGCATGGTTTTCACCAGCTCGTACGGCGCTTCGGGCGAAACGATTTTATTTGCGTGAACGGTGACCCGCTCTTCGTCCACCGCGAGAGTGGCGCCGATGTTGACGAGAAGGCGCTCCATGGTCTGGAGATCGCGGACGCGCGGGACGCGGCCGAGGATGACCGGCTCTTCGGTAAGGAGCGCAGCGGCGAGCGCGGGGAGTGCGGAGTTTTTCGAGCCGCTGACAGGGATTTCGCCTTTGAGCGGCTTGCCGCCCTCGATAACAAACTTATCCATTTAAGTTCTTATTGTTTCTTTCCTGCTGCTTTTTCTCAAAATCGTCGATCGCCGCCGCCACATTATTTCCCGCAGCTTCG
>DAIDJK010000459.1 GCA_027450225.1 Bryobacterales bacterium
GAAGCCCTCGCGGGTCTCGCGGCCGGGGTCGCGCAGGACTTTAATTCCATCCTTACGGTCATCAGCGGTTACTGCGAACTGCTGGCCACGGATGCGTCGATTTCGATTGCGGCCCGCGACCATGCCTTCGAGGCCCTGCGCGCGGCCGAGACCGCGGGCAAGCTCACGCAGCAGCTGGTTGCCCTGAACAGCCCGCGCTCCGCCGAAGAAACCCCCATCGACGTCAGCGCGGCCATACGGAAAGTTGAGCCCTCGGTACGCGCTTCGATGGGGCGAGATATCGAACTGCGGATTTCGCTCGAGGAAGGCGCGGCGGTTTTCGTGGATGCCTCGCAGATTGGCCAGATTATCGCCAATCTCACCACCAACTCCCGGGAAGCCATGCCCCGCGGCGGCATCCTGGAGATTGCTTCCGAGTGTGTCCACATCGATGCCGATTTCGCGAGCGAGCATATCGGCGCGAGCCCCGGAGCGTACGTCCGGATCTCGGTCCGCGACACCGGTCTCGGAATTCCATCCCACCTGATTGGCAAACTGACGGACCCGATGTTCAGCATGGGCAAGTCGCGGGTGACGGGGCTGGGGCTCTCCACGGTTCACGCCATCGCCGTCCGGCACGGCGGTTTCATCACGGCGGAAAGCACTCCGGGTATCGGCGCCACGTTCTCCGTCTATCTGCCCCTCGCGCCGCCCGTTCTCCCGGAGGACGACCCGATGCGCGGCGCGCGCCCCGGCGAGACCGTGCTCATCGTCGAGGAAGAGTCCCTCGGACGGGATCTCAGCCGTGAAATGCTCGAGCGGCTTGGCTACCGCGTCATCGCCGCCTCCAGTGTGGAGGAAGCCGAGCGCATCGCCCTGAGCGGCCGCAGGGTGGACTTGCTGATGGCGAGCGCGGCGCTGTGCGGCGGCGGAGCCGACCTTACCCGGAAACTTTCTGTCCGCAGGCCCGCCCTTAAAGTGCTACTGGTTTCGGGGCGCGGCGAGCCCTCCAGAGCCGGCAATCTGCAAAAACCCTTCTCCGACGAGATGCTCGGCCGCAAAGTGCGGCAGATTCTCGATGGAAATTGAGCGTCCAGGTCTCGTTTCGGCGGCTCGCGACTCTGGACACGCGGGCGGGAGCCCGCTAATATAGCGTTATGCTGGTGCAGAGTCTTTTTACCGCATGATTCCAGGCCGCAACTTTCCTCCCCGCAGGCCTAGTCGCCGAGAAAACGTAAACGAATCGATCAGAGTTCGAGAAGTTCGGGCTGTGTTTCCCGACGGAACCGCCGAAGTAATGGCGACCTCGGCCGCGCTGCGCAAGGCGCAGGAGATGGGCCTCGATCTGGTGCTGGTGTCGCCCACCGCCGTGCCGCCCGTCGCAAAAGCCATCGATTACGGCCAATTTCAGTACGAACAGAAGAAAAAGCAGCACGACGCGAAGAAGAAGCAGCACGTCGTGCAGGTCAAAGAACTGAAATTCCGGCCGAACACGGACGATCACGACTACGACTTCAAGAAAAATCACGCCATTCGCTTCCTGCAGGAAGGCAATCGCGTGAAAGCCGTGGTGCAGTTCCGTGGCCGTGAAATCGCGCATACGGACCTTGGCCGAAAGCTCCTCACGCGCTTCGCCGAGGACCTCGCCGGATACGGCGCGATCGATGGATCGGTCCGCCTCGAAGGCCGCAACGCCCACGTGCTCATCAGTCCCGTGAAGGGCGTGAAACCTGCCGTGGCGAAGCCCGCTGCGCCCCAGTCGCAGGAGCCGCCGCCGCAAGCTCCGCCGCCTTCATCTCCGCCTGCCGCGCAGCAGAGTTGACCCCCGGCGCGGCGAAGATTCTTCCGCCATCGCGACATACGCGCGTATTGCGCCGGGCGGCCCGTATTGCGCCTCCGCTCGGCATCTTCGCCGTCAATGTCTGGATCTGCTGGCGGTTGTTCCATACCGAGTATCTCGATGAGATGCTCTCGATCGCGGGAACGTTCATGTCCCTCGAGCGTTACATCGAAGCCCACTGGCCGCTCTACGACTGGTTTCCCTGGTGGTATTCGGGCTATCCGTTCTGGCGAAGTTACCAGCCGCTTTTTCACTTCACCGTGGCCGCCGTATCCTCGGTTACGCACGCCAGCATTCCGCACGTTTACCACTTCCTCGCGGCTCTCGAGTATTCACTTGGCGGAGTCGCTTTCTACATGCTCGTTCGCGCGCTTACGGGCAGCCGCGCCGCGGCATTCTGCGGCGGAATGCTGTACTCCACGTTTTCGCTATCCGTCCTGATCCCCGGCATCAGCGGGCAGCTCGGCAGCTTTCGTAATGCCCGCCGGCTGCAGGCGCTTGTGGTGTGGGGCGAAGCCCCCAATACCACCGGATTGATGCTTGGTCTGTTCGCCCTGGCCGCTCTGCATGCAGCCATGCGGCGCCGGACTCCGGGTTCGGCCATCCTTGCCGCTCTCGCGCTCGCCGCGGTTCCGGCCACGAACTGGCCATCCACCGTCGCCCTTACTCTTGCGCTCGCGTCTTACCTTGTCGCGATCGCCTGGAACGACCTGCCCCGATCTCTTCCCCGCTTTGCTCTGATCTGCGCGCTGAGCGCGGCGTTCGTGCTGCCGCTTGCTCTTCCTGACGACGTCATCGCCTCGTTCGCCAATTCCAACGCTTTCGTCGA
Source organism: Bryobacterales bacterium (assembly GCA_027450225.1). Taxonomy (GTDB): domain Bacteria; phylum Acidobacteriota; class Terriglobia; order Bryobacterales; family Bryobacteraceae; genus BOG-234. Next base: position 2,649 of record DAIDJK010000459.1, read on the forward strand.
AACGCCGACCACCGGCGCGCCGCGATGGATCGCACTCGGCGTCATCGTCCTGGCTTTCGTCCTCGCCAGACTGCTTCTGAACCGCGCGCCTTTCGGCATCCGGTTCGCATCTCTCTATTCCATCCTCACCGGCGGCATCGTATTGCCCGCCGTAGTCGCGAATGTCCGGCTCACCCCCACGCCGATGCGTTTCCACCTGGCTTTCGAGATCGCGCTGACGCTTCTGGTCACGCTTGCGCTGTGGAAGCTCTCCGCGTTTCGCCCGCGGCTCGCACGCCCTCTCTTTGCCCTCGCGATTGCCCTCACGCTCATTCAGGCCTGGCACTACCGCAAGTTCGCCCGTTCCATCATCCAGCCCACCGACGTCCGGAAAACAGTCGAATACAGGGAAGCGATGTGGTTCGATCGCAACGCGCAGGGCGAACGCATCGAAGCCCCGGGCAGTGTCTCCCTATGGATGAATCTGTTCACCGACACGCCGCAACTCACCGGCGCCTTCGATCCTTCCGTCCTCAGCAGGGAGAATATGATCGCCGCCTACGTTACGGCCGCCGGTTTTCAGACGGACCAGCAGTCGGCCGATTACACCAGGCTCTGGCTCGAGGCCTGCGCGGTTGCCGACTATGCGATCGGCGGACCCGCCAGCCGCGAGTATTATCATCCCTTCCTCTTCCCGAATCGCTTCCGTGGCCGCCTGCCGCTCGTCTGGCAGGAGGGTGACGATTACATTTACCGTGTTCCCGAACGCGTCTCGGGCCTCGCGCGTGTTGTCCGTGCAGGCGATATCGTTCGCCATGCGCCCCAAAACGGCATCGACGTAAAGGAACTCCGCCCGTTCGTGGCGGCGCTGGACGACCCGTCGCTGCCTGTCGCTTCCGCTACGTGGTCAAGTGCAAACGAGGGACACATCCGGGCCAGGCTTCAGACCGGCCAGGTCATCTCTCTCGCCATCAATTTCCATTCAGGCTGGCGCGCTACGGAGAACGGCAGGGCCGCCGTGGTCCGCCCGGACGGCCTCGGCCTGATCGTCATCGAGCCGCACTGCGATGGCGATTGCGCGATTGACGTGCGCTGGAGCCCCGGCGCGCAGCCGTGGACCTGCGTCGCCGTTTCGTTCGCCGCGTTCGCAGGCTCACTGGCGTGGCTCTGACGCGGGCGACGCGCGCATCACGCCCACGCTCAGCCCGCATACAGAAACGCCGGATAACGGCAAACCGGCGCGTCTGGCCGCTTTCGCGCGACGCACCAGGTCTGCTCGCCACGGTTCTCGGTGCTGTAGCCGTGCGCCGCGAGCAGCGCGAGCAACTTCTGGTGAGGAGCGTACTCATCCAGAAACGTCGTGAAAAGCTGCTCCACCTCGAAGCCGGCGGCCGTCACCAACTCGCCCAGTTCGCGCGCCGTGTATTCCCGCATGTGCCCGATCTCCGGTTCTCCGTCCGGCCGCTTGTAGAGGTTGTAGATCTGGGGATTCGTCCCGCCGTCCAGCACTTTCGCGAGGCTGGTAACGCTCGCCACGTTCGGCGTCGTGATCAGCATCCGGCCGTCGTCCACCAGCACGCGTCTCGATTCGAGCATCAGGCGCACGGGGTCGAAAATCATGTGCTCGATGATTTCCCCCGCGATTACCAGATCGTAGTGCGCATCCGGGTACGGAAACGCATCGCGCTCCGCGTCAAAATGATCGATCAGACAAGTGAATTCCCCGTCTGCGAACGAAATCGTTTTGCGATCGACGCCGCCCGGCTTTCCGTAATACGATCCGCGAACTTCACGGTACCCTCTGAGGCGCGCAAGCAGCGGCGTAATCTGCATGTAGCATCCAAGTTCGAGCACCCGCCCAGTTCGATGGGGGGGCGGAGCCAGGGCGATGGTCCGCGCGAGGCGTGGGATGTGTTTTTCGAGATATTGACGCTCGCCTTCGCTCCGGACAGGCATGGCGCGCAGAGCCGCCTCGGCTTTCTGAAGCAGCTCGCGGTCAAACGGTTCAGCGGGGGATACGGTCTGCTGCCGGGCATCACGAATCGCCATTCACTATCAGTATCGGCAATGGCCCGTTTCAGCGGCGCCCGGGAGCAATCGCGTGTGTCTCCGTGCGACGAATCCCGCGGCTTGTGGAATGTGACGAGGCCTCACATTCCCTGAATCCCCATGGGCTGCGGCTCGACCAATGTGCGCATCGACAGCGGTAAACGTTTGTAAAACAGGGCCTTGCGCGTGTGGTCCGAGGTAACAATGCGCCAAAAGGGTGACATCATTTGTTTCATGAAAACAACGCTACTGGCCCTCCTGGCCTTCTTTTGTCTCACGTTCGCCGCTCTTGCCGCCGATGTCGATGGCAAGTGGACCGCGGAAGTTCCCGGCCGCGGCGGCAACACCATGACGATGACTTTCACATTCAAGGCGGATGGCAGCAATCTCACCGGCACCGTCGCCAATCAGATGGGGGAGAATCCCATCTCGAACGGTAAGATCGACGGCGACAAAATCTCCTTCGACCAGACCATCAGCTTCAACGGCAACGAACGGACCTTCAAATACACCGGCACAGTGAAAAGCGATTCGATCGAACTCACCCGTGAAGGCGGCCGCGGTCCACAAACCTTTACAGCAAAGAAGGCCCAGTAAAGGAACTTTCCCGAGGCCTGTCCTCAAGACAGACTGGAATTCGCGAACGTTCCTTCCCTCTGAGGAAAGTCACGGGACAACATGGCCGGGGCGCTGTGTTGTGCGAATTACGAGGAATTCGTGCATGCCGCGCTCACTGGGCTTTGTTTTCAGTTTTGCTTTGATCCTGGCCGCCATGGCCGCCGCGGACGTACAGACCGGCGTTGTACGTTCCGGCGGCCAGGCGATTCCGGGAGCGACGGTGATGGCCGTTTGCGGATCCGACAGGATCACCACCATCACCGACGCGGCGGGCCGCTTCGAAATGGGTGGGCTGCCCGCGAAAGGTTCCTGCCAGTTCTCGGTTGCCATGTTCGGCTTCGAAGCCACGAAGCGCGACGTCAGCATCTCCTCCGCCCCAGTCACATTCGACCTTCAATTGCAGTCCCGCGCCACTCTGCCGCGGGATGAGTCGGCTCCAGCGACGGCCGCCGCGAAGCCACCGGCCCAGACTCCCGGTACCCGCGCTACGACGGCGCAGTCGCCCCGGTCCGCAGCTTCCGCCAGACCGGACGGTTCCGGTCCAGGCCGTGGTAATTTTGGGCGGGGCGGCTATCGCCAGGGCGGAGCCGGCCCGGGGCGCGGCGGCCAGTTCGCAGGTTTACCGAACGAAGCCAACGGGGCGCGAAACGGCGGGGGCCGCGGCGGATTCCAGAACCTTGATTTGATTGGAAACGGCGATCCATCGGCCGATGGCCAGATCGAGCCGCTTCCCGGCGCGAACGAAGCCAGTTCGCAGAACGCCACCGAAGCATTTCTGGTCAACGGCAGCCTCAGTTCCGGCGTGCAGTCACAGGCGGGCGACGGCATGGGCATGGGCGGTGCGTTCGGCTTCGGCGGTCCCGGCGGCCTGGGCCCTGGCGGTCCCGGCGGCCCAGGTGGCGGACCAAACGTTTTCGGTGAAACTCCCGGCAGCGAACCTGGCGGTCCGGGCGGAGGCGGTTTTGGCGGTGGAGGAGGTTTCGGTGGCGGGGGACGAGGTGGTGGTGGATTCGGTGGCGGCGGCCGCGGCGGTTTCGGCGGAGGTGGGCGTGGTGGACGCGGCCAGTTCGCCAACCGCAACACCCAGTTCGGCAATCGCATCAATCGGGGCCGCGGCCGCCAGTTCCAGGGCAGCGTTTATTACACGTTCGGGAATTCCGTATTGAACGCCCGGCCCTATTCCTTCACCTCCCCGCAGCTGCTCAATGGCCAGGAGGTGCCGAAGTCAGGCTACGCCTACAACCGCTTCGGATTCTCCGGCGGAGGCCCGCTGAACATCCCCAAACTGTTCAGCAGCCAGAAGACTTTCTGGTTCGTCAATTACACCGGGCTCCGTACGAAGAATCCGATCGACAATGCCTACACGGTTCCGAACGCCCTCGAACGGACCGGAAATCTTTCGGGCGTTTCGAATACCATCTACAATCCGTTCACGAATTCGCCGTTCCCCGGGAACGTCATCCCGGCGAGCATGATCAATCCGACCGCAGCCGCGCTGATGTCTTTCATCCCGCTGCCCAATGCGCCCGGAGCCGTGAACAACTATCAGCTGATCGCTTCAGCGCCCAGCAACAGCGACCAGCTCAGCGTGCGGATCAACCAGACGCTGACGTCGAAGGATCGTCTGGACGTGAACTTTACGTATCAGCACCGTGACGCCTCTTCGCCGTCCAGCTTCGGATTTTTCGACCCGTCCCGCGGCTACGGGCTCAGTTCGACGCTCACTTACAGCCGCAATTTCAGCCGATCGCTCATCAACAACGCCATTTTCACTTTCAGCCGCAACCTGAGTTATCAGTTCTCTTATTTCTCGAACGGTCAGAACATCGAAGGCAATCTCGGCATCGCGGGCGTAACGGACGTCCCGGTGAATTATGGTCCCCCAACGGTCAGCTTCACCAACTTCGGCAGTCTCACGGACCAGGCGCCCTCATCCAGCCGGTCGCAAACCACGGGCGGCAGCGACTCTCTCATCTACATTCACGGCCAGCACACAATCACCTTCGGCGGCGGCGTGCAGCGGCGGCAGAACAATCTCTCGACCTATGCCAATGGCCGCGGCTCGTTCACATTCACCGGTCTCGAAACCAGCCAGCTGACAGCCTCCGGCCTTCCTGTCACCGGGACGGGCTATGATTTCGCGGACTTCCTGCCCGGCAAGCCGCAGGGAACTTCAGTCAACAATTACGCCAGCAACGCCTTCTATTTCCGCGAAACCGCCATCAACTCCTACGCCATGGACGATTTCCGGTGGAAATCGAATTTCACCATCATCGCGGGCCTGCGCTGGGAATACTTCAGCCCGTTCAACGAAAAGTACAACCACATTGCGAATCTCGATATTGCGCCCGGCTTCACGGCGGTCTCGCCGGTCACGCCCGGAGCAGCGGGACCGTATTCCGGAACCTACCCTTCCGGCCTGATGCAGCCCGATTACAAGCTGTTTTCTCCCCGGCTGGGAATCGCGTGGAAACCCTGGAAAGATAAAAACCTGGTTATCCGCTCCGGCTACGGCGTCTATTACAACGGCAGCGCGTATTCAACCCTGGTGAACCGGCTCGCGCTGGAACCGCCGTTCGTTCAAACCTATTCGCTCGAATCGAGTCTGGCCTCGCCGCTCAGTTTCGAGAACGGTTTCGCGACCGTTCCAGCCCAGACCATCCTGAATACCTTCGCAGTAGCAAAGAATTACAGGCCGGGGTATGCGCAATCCTGGAATTTCTCCGTCCAGAAATCGATCGGCCGTTCCTGGGTTCTCGAAGGCGCGTATCTTGGCACCAAAGGCACCGACCTCGACGTGATGTTCGCCCCCAATCGCGCCACGCCCGGTTCGGCGCTCACCGCGCAGCAGCGCCTGCCCATCCCGAACGCAACGGCGTTCACTTATGACGAATCGGTCGGAAACTCCAGCTACAACGCCGGCCAGTTCCGCCTGCAGCGGCGCTTCGCGCTGCACATGTCCTTTCAGGCGCTCTATACATACTCGAAGTCGATCGACGATACGTCTTTCCTGAACGGGGGCGCCGTGGTGCAGTGGGAAAACAATCTTGCTCTCGAGCGCGCGCTTTCGAATTTCGACCAGCGCCACAATCTGCGACTGAATTACACGTTCCAGTCTCCCGTGAGCGCGCAGCGCAGCGGTTTCGGATGGGATCTGCTCCGGGGCTGGACAATCGGCGGAACTTTTACCGCCAGTTCCGGCCTGCCGCATACGGCGATGGTCGCCGGAGATACGGCAGGTACAGGCGTAATCGGCGCCTTGCGCGCAGACGCGACGGGCCAGCCGGTAAGCGCGGGCTCCGGCTTCTTCAATCCGGCCGCATTCACTCTCCCCGCGTCGGGAACCTATGGCGACGCCGCCCGCAACACCATTCCCGGCATACCGTATTACGCGCTCCAGGCTTCGTTCTTCCGCTCTTTCCGGATCGACGACAAGCGGCGGATTGAATTTCGTATCGACAGCACGAACCCGCTCAACAGCGTGAACATTATGGGCGTCAACACCACGGTCGGAGCCATCAATTACGGTCTGGCGACGAGCGCCGCCGCCATGCCCTCCGTTACCGCCACGGCGAGATTGAGATTCTGATGCGGCGCTTCATTTTCCTCATCTCGCTTGGCGCGCTTTTCGCGCACGTAGAGGCCCAGGAACCGACGTTCTCCTCGAACACGAACCTGGTCGTGGTGGATGTCAGTGTGAAGGACAAGTCCGGCAACGTCGTTCCGAACCTGACGAAGAATGATTTTGAGGTGCTGGAGGATGGCAAGCCCCAGCAGGTTTCCGTCTTCGAATTCCAGCGGCTGGATAGCGACGATATTCAGCGCCGGCCGGTACCGGCTCTCAGGAGACCACAGATCGCGGCCGGGCAGCCTGCGGCCCCCGCACCGGCGGCGCCGAAAGCCGCCGCGGCTACCGCTCCCCGCCCGGTGATCCGTTTTCAGGACCGCCGCCTGGTGGCCATGCTGTTCGACTTCAGCAGCATGGGCATTCCCGAGCAGTCGCGCGTACAGCAAGCGGCGCTGAAGTTCCTGCGCGAGCAGATGAAGCCCGCCGATCTGGTCTGCATCATGAGCGCGAGCACCGGCCCGCTGCAGATCATTCAGGATTTCACCGACGATCGCGATCGCCTGGAACAGGTGATCAAGAGTTTTCAGATCGGCGTGGCGAGCGAACTGTCGCAACTCGGCTCAAACGGCGACACCACCACCGGGGAAGACACCGGAACCGCCTTCGACGCGGACGAAACCGAATTCAACATCTTCAATACGGACCGGGAGCTGGCAACGCTCGAATCCGCGTCAAAGATGCTCGCGCCGTTCCCGGAGAAAAAAGCTCTGCTTTATTTCTCGAGCGGCATCAACAAATCCGGCTTCGACAATCAGGCTTCTCTGGATGCGGCGGTCAATGCGGCGAAGCGCTCCAACGTCGCGTTCTATCCGATCGATGCGCGCGGCCTGGTGGCTTCGGCTCCCGCAGGCGACGCCGGTTCAGCCGCTTCACGTGGCACAAGCATGTTCAGCGGAACCGCCCAGCAGGGCCTTCGCGATACGTTCAACGATTCCCAGGAAACGCTCTCCACGCTTGCGGCCGATACCGGCGGCAAGCTGTTCGTGGACGACAACGATATCGCGCTCGGCATGGCGAAAGCGCGCGACGATATTTCGAGCTATTACATCCTCGGCTACTACAGTTCCAATCCGAAGATGGACGGCAAGTACCGCCGCGTCCAGGTCCGTTTCACCCGCCAGCTCGATGCGAAGCTCGATTACCGCTCCGGCTATTTCGGGCAGAAAGAGTTCCGGAAGTTCACTGAAACCGACAAGGAAGACCAGTTGCAGCAGGCGCTGATGCTGGGCGATCCGATAACCGATCTGTCGCTCGATGGCGAGATCGACTATTTCCGCCTGGCGCGCGATCGCTATTTCATTCCCTTTTCGGTCAAGATTCCCGGCTCGGAGATCGCTCTGGCGAAAAGCAAAGGCGCGGCCGTTACCCAGTTCGATTTCATCGGGCAGGTTCGTGATGCGCACACGAAGCTGGTTGGCGTGGTCCGTGATTACATCAAGATCAAGCTCGCCGAGCAGACCGCCGCTCAGCTTTCTTCCAGGCCGATCGTCTACGACACCGGCTTCACGCTGCCACCCGGCAAATACTCACTCAAGTTCCTCGCCCGCGAGAACGAGACCGGCAAGATAGGAACGTACCAGACCAGTTTCACCGTTCCTGATCTCGCGCCCGACCAGGGCCAGATCCTCAAAACCAGTTCCGTCGTATGGAGCAACCAGCGGCAGGCGCTCGATACATCTCTCGCCTCAGCGGAGAAGAAGAACAAGCTGATCGAATCCGATCCGCTGGTCGCGGACGGACAGAAGCTGGTGCCCAGCATCACTCACGTGTTCCGCAAAGACCAGAACCTCTACGTCTATCTCGAGGTCTACGATCCCGGGCTGAACTCGAGCCAGAAGCCTTCCGTGGCGGCTACGCTCGCTTTCTATCGCGGCAAAACGCTCAGCTTCGAATCGCAGCCGGTGCGTCTGGAGGACTTCACGCCGAAGCGCGGACAGACCCTGCCGATTCGTTTTCAGGCTCCACTGTCGCAACTCGCGGCGGGCCGTTACACCTGCCAGATCAATTTGATCGATGAGAATGGCCGAAGGTTCGCATTCCGCCGGACCGATATCGTGGTGCTCCCGCCGGCGAAACCGGCCGCCACGGGCCAGAAGGCGGGCTAGGTCAGTACGTCTTTCACGACGCGGCCGCCCACATCCGTCAGGCGAAATTCGCGTCCCTGAAATTTGTAGGTCAGGCGAAGGTGGTCGATGCCGAGAGAGTAAAGAATCGTCGCCTGCAGATCGTGCACGTGCACGCCATCGCGAACGATGTTGTAACCGTAGTCGTCCGTCTCTCCAAACGTGATTCCCGGCTTCACGCCGCCGCCGGCAAGCCACATGGTGAAGCAGCGGCCGTGATGATCGCGGCCGTAATCGGTTGCGGTGAGATGCCCCTGGCAATAGACGGTGCGCCCGAACTCGCCGCCCCAGATCACAAGGGTGTCATCCAGCATGCCCCGCTCTTTCAAGTCCAGGATGAGACCCGCCGATGCCTGATCCACATCTTTACAGCGCTTCGGCAGATCCACAGGCAGGTTGCCGTGGTGATCCCAGTCCCGATGATAGAGCTGGATAAAACGTACTCCACGCTCCGCGAGGCGTCTCGCCACGAGGCAATTGGCGGCGAAGGTGCCCGGCTTGCGCGCGTCTTCGCCGTACAAATCGAATACGTGCTGCGGTTCCTTCGAAATGTCCGCCAGCTCGGGGACAGACGCCTGCATCCGGAACGCCATTTCGTACTGCGAGATGCGGGCGTTGATTTCAGGGTCGCCGTAATCCTGATAGCTGGCCTGATTCAACTGAGCGAGTTCGTCGAGATACGTACGGCGATTGTCCGTCGTGAATCCGGAAGGATTGGAAAGGTAAAGGACCGGATCTTTGCCCGAACGGAACTTCACGCCCTGATACTTACTCGGAAGGAAGGCGCTTCCCCAGAGCCGGTCGTAAAGGGGCTGGCCGCCGCCGGAATTCGAAATCATCACTACGAATGCCGGTAAGTTATCGGTTTCGCATCCGATGCCGTATGAGATCCACGCTCCCATGCTCGGCCGGCCGCCAAGCCGGAAGCCGGTTTGCGCCATGGTGGCCGCCGGGTCGTGATTGATTTCTTCCGTATTCACCGTCTTGATGAACGCAAGCTGGTCTGCCACTTTCGCGGTGTACGGAAGAAGTTCGCTGATCCATGCGCCCGACTCGCCATGCTGCGCGAAGGCGAACTTCGACGGCACGACGGGGAAACTCGATTGCGAAGCCGACATCCCGGTAAGCCGCTGGCCCTGACGGACCGAGTCGGGCAGATCGGTTCCCGCGAACTGCTTCAGGCGCGGCTTGTAGTCGAAGAGTTCGTATTGCGAAGGACCGCCCGACTGGAACAGATAAATGACGCGTTTCGCGCGCGCGGGGAAATTGGGGAATCCGGGCTGGCCGCCATGCGCCGTCGAACCGGCGCGCAGGAGCTGCGCGAGAGCAGCCACGCCGAGCCCTCCCGATCCACGAATGAAGAAATCGCGCCTGGTCACGTGTCACTCCTTGCTGATTGTCTCGTCCATATTCAGGATAAGACTCGCGACGCCGGTATAAGCCGCGAGTTCGGTTGGTTGAAGTCCGGCCGCGACAGGCGAATCGCCCTGGTGAATAATCTCACTTGCGGCTTCGGAGTTCGCAGAATAATTCGCGGCAAAACGCCTGTAGGCGTCGAGGAGAATGCGCCTGCGTACGTTATCCGGCTCGCGCGCGAGCACCTGCCGGAAGGCCCACGCAATCCGCGCATCCGGGGAATCGCCCCCTTGCTCGATCATGCGTTCGGCCAGCTTGCGCGAAGCCTCCATGAACGTCACGTCATTCATCAGGTCGAGCGCCTGCAGCGGTGAATTCGTGCGCTGCTCATATACCGTGCATGTCTCGCGGCTCGGCGAATCGAAGTTCATCATGTAAGGCGGGGGCGCCGTTCGCTTCCAGTACGTATAAAGGCTGCGTCTGTAGAGCCCGTCTCCTTTGTCTTCCACGTAGCCTTTGCCGCCTGCGAGTTCCTGCCATAATCCGGGCGGCTGATACGGCTTGACCGACGGTCCCCCGATACGCTCCACCAGCAACCCGGAGACGAACAGGGCCTGATCGCGTATCACCTCAGGCCCGAGCCGGTACCGCGGGCCGCGCGCCAGCAGACGATTCTCGGGATCGCGCCGCAGCAGCTCCGGAGTAATGCGGGAATCCTGTTGATATGCCGCGCTCATCACAATCAGCTTCTGGATCGCTTTCACGTTCCAGCCGCTGTCCATGAGTTGCACGGCAAGCCAGTCGAGCAGTTCGGGATGCGAGGGCCATTCGCCCTGCGAACCGAAGTCGTCCACAGTCTTCACGATGCCCGTGCCGAAGTACGATTGCCAGAAGCGGTTCACCGTGACTCGCGCGGTAAGCGGGTTGGAGCGATCCACAAGCCACTTCGCGAGGCCAAGGCGATTCTGCGGCCAATCCGCATGAAGCTGCGGAAGGATTTCCGGGACACGCGCCGTAACCTTGCCGCCGGGCGAATCGTATGCGCCGCGCTTCAGCAGGAAGGTGGGACGATTCGCGCCGTCCGACATCACCATCACAGTAGGAATCGAGTCGTAGAACGTCCGCCGCTCGCTTTGGGCAGCGTCGAGATTTACCCGGGCCTGTTTGACAGCGGGCGGGGCGGCTGTATCGAGAAACGCGAGTCGAAGCTTCGCCGCGTCGGCAGCGGAACGCCCGGTCTTCATTGCCGCGATCTGAGCGATGGTGTCGCGGGTGGAAATCGCCGCCGCTTCTTCCGCCGAAAGCTCACGATTGTAGATGCGCGCGCCGGCAATCCTGCCCTGAAACCGCATGCCGCCCGCGCCGCCGACGCGGATCGGCGCGTCTTTCTGGTGAAACGGTTCGTTGTTCTGATCGAACAGAATCTTCGTCCGAACCGGCGCCCCGTTCACGTAAATCTTCACGCCAGACGCATTGCGCCGGCCGTCATACGTAACCGCCACGTGCGTCCATTCGTGCAGTGGGATCGCGTCCACCGATTCGACGCGCAGCCCCAGATCGGTCCAGCGATGGATCAGGTGGAACCGTACCTTGCCGTCGATCAGATACAGACCATGCCCCTGGCCTTCAAAGAAATCTTCCGAATGCGAAAGGATGCCGCCGTTCGGCGTTTCGGGCTTGATCCAGGCCGCATAGGCGCATGGATCGAGGTAGTTGAAATCCGCGGGTGGTCCGGGCGCTTCGACCGTGCGCTTGTTATCGAACGCCTCTTCGGCGTCGTGGCGAAATGCCAGACCGTTCGTCACGGTCCAGTCGCCGGCAGCTTTCTTCTCCCATTTGCGCTGGAGCTTGTCGATTTTCGGCTGAACCGCCTCCCAGTTCTCACGAGCCTGCGCCAGCTTCTGATCGAGCGCATCCAGACGCGCCTTCTGCGCGGGCAGCGGAGCCTTCACGAACGGCTCCTCCGGCCCGTAGTTCCAGACGAAACCCCGTTCGTTCGGAATCTGATTGAAGAAAGCGAAGAGACTGTAGAAATCCTTCTGCGAGATGGGATCGTACTTGTGATCGTGGCAACGGGCGCACCCGATCGTCAGTCCCATGAACACGGTCCCGGTGGTCTGGACGCGGTCGGCCACGTACTCCACGCGGTACTCTTCCGGAATGATGCCGCCTTCGCCGGTGGTCCGGTGGTTGCGGTTAAATCCCGTCGCGATGATCTGCTCGAGAGTGGCATGGGGAAGCAGGTCGCCTGCGATCTGGTCTACGGTGAATTCATTCCAGGGCATGTTGCGGTTGAATGCATCGATCACCCAATCGCGCCAGCGCCACATATTGCGCTCGCCATCGGTTTGGTAGCCGTTGGTGTCTCCATATCGCGCGGCTTCCATCCAGCGATATGCCATCTTTTCGCCATAGCGGGGCGAAGCGAGAAGCCGGTCCACCACCTTCTCATATGCGTTCGGCGACGCATCAGCGACGAAGGCGTCCACTTCGGCCGGGGTAGGCGGAAGTCCGGTCAGGTCGAGCGAGACGCGGCGAATCAGGGTGCGGCGGCCGGCCTCGGGCGAAGGGTGAAGCCCCTCGCGCTCCAGCCGGCTGAGAACAAAGTAGTCGATCGGATTGCGCGGCCAGTTCCTGTCCGTCACTTCGGGCAGCGCCGGCCGCGTGGGTGGAATGAAAGACCAGAACGCCTCCCATTTCGCGCCCTGCGCGATCCAGTCCCGAACCAAACTGATCTCGCGGGCGGTCAGTTTGTCCTTGCCCGCATAGGCGGGCGGCATCCGGACAGCCTTGTCGTCGGACGAGATCCGGCGAACGATTTCACTTTGTTCCGGATGCCCGGCTACGATCGCGTGTTTGCCGTTTGCGAGCGTAATGGAAGCGCCGGATTCGATATCGAACCGCAGCTTCGTTTTGCGATTCGCCGCATCCGGCCCGTGGCATGGGAAGCACCGGTCCGACAGGATGGGGCGAATGTCGCGGTTGAAGCTGACCTCCGCCGCAGATGCGGCGCCGCACGCCAGCAGAATACACGCAAGCTTCCGAGACACCTGCTGGACATTCTATTTGACCTCGTCCGGCCGTGCACGGGCCGCCGCCGAGAGCGGGTGTTTCAAAAGTTCAATCGCAGACTCATCTGGACGAGCCGCGGCAGATTCTGGGTGGATGTGACAATGCCGAACTGCGGCGTTCCGAGACTGGTCCCGGGATCGGCGAACTGTGTCCTGTTGAACAGGTTGAAGAACTCGGTACGGAACTCCAGGTTGAAGCGCTCATTGATCGGCGTCCGCTTCAGAACGGTGAAATCGTAGTTTGCGATACCGTCTGCGCGCAGCACCGGGTCCGTGCGGGATTCCGAGCCGAAAGCGAAAGCGGCCGGCGCCGCAAATGCCGCCGTATTGAACCACTCGTAAAGGCGGCTTTGCGCCGAGCCAGACATGGTGACATTCGAACTGACGACGTTTGGCCGCGAGCCGCCTCCAAGCGACCCCGTAAGGTTGCTTGCCGTGGTGAACGCGAGCGGCAGACCGCTCTGGAACGTGGTGACGCCGGCAATGCCCCAGCCGGACACAATCTTATCGGCGAATCCGTGAACGCCGCTCAGGAAATGTTTTCCTTTCCCGAACGGAAGATCCGCAACATAGCTGACGACCACACGATTGGCGGCGTCGAAACTGGCGAGCGCTTTCTCGAGCCGCAGATTATTCGCATCCTGAACGCCGCCTACGGCGTGCCCGGCTTCAAGCCACGAGCTCAGGGTATCGGTATCGCTCAGGAGCTTCGACCACGTGTACGCAACGGAGATAACGCCGCCGCCGCGCAGACGCCTGGTGCCCTGCATCTGTAACGAGTGATATGTGGAATTCCCCACGTCCGGAGCGCTGTTGCCCAGGTTCAAAAACTGCGGATAGGGGCGCAGCAACTGCTCCCTGGTTACGGTCGGAAGCGCGAGCGTTCCCGCGCTGGCGGGCAGAACGCCATAAAAGGGATTCGACGCGGTACCAAGAAGCGAGGAGCCCAGCGACAAGTAAGAATCCGGCAACTGGTTGATGGGCAAAACCGAGAAGGCCAGATGCGTGGCCTTCGAGCCGACATAGCCTGCGTTAACCGCGAGATTGTCGCCGAACTGGCGCTGGATCTGCAAATTCCATTGCTGTACATTCACGAACGGCGTATTGGGAATCGGCGCGTTGAAGCTCTGGCCTTCGAATCGGCTCAGTTGCGCCGGATTGTTGTTCAGCGGCTCGATGAGCCCATTCGGAAATGGATTGCTGAGGGTGTTCTGCGGAGTAAGGCCGCCATTCACCGAGGTAACCATGGTGGTGGTGGCTGCGTTGATCGCCGACTGGAACGGTGGCAGGCTGTAATTGATCTGCTCGGGTGAAACCCAGACCAGACCGTAGCCTGCGCGGATGGAGGTGTTGTTCATCGGGCTCCACGCGACCCCCACCCGCGGCGCGGGCAACAGCTTCGCGGAACCGAGCTGGCTGCGTGAAGGGTAGGCTGACGAATCGACGAACGCCAGCTGGCCGTGCAGATCCATCCCAACCTTCTGACCGAGCGGATCCACCGCGCCCGGCTGCCAGACCACGATGCGGTTGTAGCGTTCCGAGAACGAGCTGTCCACATCGAGGCGCGCGCCCACATTCACGGTAAGGTTGTTCGTCACGCGCCAGGAATCGGTTATGTAATAGCCCTGATAATAAATCTGCTGTTCCACTCTCGCGGCTCCCGCCAGACTTCCACTCGCGGGCGTGCCGAGCATGTAAGACGCGAATGAATACCCGGTATTACCCGGCGCGAGCGGATTGGCGGCAGTGAAAAGATTGTTGAAGCTGAAGCTGCCGGCCGCGGTATTGCTCTGCACAAAGGCCCAGTCCCAGCGGCGCGCTTCCCCGCCGAATTTCAGGCTGTGCCGGCCAAGAATCTTCGTTGCGCTCCCGGACAGGAAATATTCGTTGCTGTAGCTCTGGATGAAGACGCCGCTGAATCCCTGAAAGCCGGCCACGGACGCAAGAGGAGCTTCGGGCAGAGTGACCTGGCTTGTGAGCCCGCTCCATGCCGGCCCGAACTGGGAAAGGTTGATTCCGGTCTGTTCCGGCCGGAAAGCGAAAGGCGCGCGCAGATAGGACATGCGGAAATCGAGGATTGTCGTCGGGCTTACGGTTACCGTATCGCCGAAGACGGCGTCGTTGGCCGAGTAGAGGGAATTCAGGCCGCCGAAATTCGTATGGAATGGATCGGATGGAAGGCTGTGGCCGTTCCAGTAAGTGTAGCGGCCGAACAGACGCTGCTTCTCGCCCAGATTGTAGTCCGCGCGCGTCGTATTCTGCGTCTGGTTCCCACCCAGACTCACGTTTCCCGCGAAGTTGTTCACGTTGCCCGGCAGATTGGGCGCACCCCAGTACTTCATGAGCACCAGAGCTGTCGGGTCGAGCCGCGATTGCGGAATCGTGTTGCCGGGAAACGGCGCGCGCGTGGGCTGGCCGGCCGGGCAGGAGGCGAGACCTTGCAGGCCGCAGGTGGTGTAAGGGTCGTAGATCGGCGGCAGGCCCGCGAAGTTTCCGGCTTCCATCGCCCGGGTGGGAACCGTAGTCAGAATCGGGTTGCCGTTGCGCAGCGCAAAGTTTTCCCAGGAGAAAAAGATGAAGAGCTTGTCTTTTACGACGGGGCCGCCGGCTTCAACGCCGTATTGATTCTGCGTGAAAGCGTTTCGCGGAACGCCGTTGCGGTTGTTGAAGAAGTTGTTCGCGTTCAGAACCTTGTTGCGGAGATACTCATAGGCGCTGCCGTGATACTGGTTGGTGCCCGACTTGGTGGCCATGTTCACCACGCCACCCGAAAACCGCCCGTACTCGGCGCTCACCGCATTGCTGTCCACGCGAAACTCCTGCACCGCGTCCTGCACGGGAACCAAACCGGGTGAATTTGCGTTCACGGTATTCAGCGGGACGCCATCCAGATAGAACGCGCTCTGGTTCGCCATGCCGCCGCTGATCTGGTAATTGCCCCAGCCGGTATCGTTCGAGTAAGTGCCGCCCGCCTGATTGCCCAGCGGCGCGCCGGACGTGGAACCCTGTGGCACCACGCCGGGGGCCAGAGAAATCAGGTTCAGCGGATTGCGGCCATTGAGCGGCGTTTCCTGTACCGTGCGGCCCTCCACGAGCGAACCGACGGTGGCCGTCTGCGTCTGCAGCAGTGGCGTCTCGGCCGATACGGTCAGCGTCTCCGCTACGTCACCCACCTGCATCCGCGCGTCGATTCGCAAGGAGGATTCGACCTCGACGCGGATGCCCTGGCGCTCGTATCGCTTGAAACCCCTGCTCTCCACTTCGAGCTGATAGACGCCGGGAATGAGGTTCACGAACTGGAAGTTCCCTGCCGAATCCGAAGTTGCCGTTCGCCGTTCCGCCGTGCCGGTGTTGGTCAGGGTGACCGTGGCAGCGGGAAGTACGGCGCCCGAGGCGTCCGACACCGTACCGACGATTGTGCCGTTCGCGGTCTGCGCCTGAACCGGATGAGGGCCGCAAATCGCGATGACGCAGAAACAAATCAGAAGGGAAAGCCAGCGCCTGGGGTGACCTGGAAACAGCCTGCTCATAACCTGTCCTCCGCGGCGCCGTGCGGGCGCAAGCCCGGCGGGCCGCCTGAAATCGGTGAAGCCGAAACTCTCAGGGCAGTATATGGACGGCCTCGGCCGGAGCCAATCGTCTAACCGTTACGCAACGGCGACGTCCAGTGTTTTGAACCACGTACGGTCAATCGCGTAACCCGGGCGGGAAGAGACATTGGGGACGCTGCAACGTGCGTTGTTCATGGCGCAGCCCTGCCATATACTTGACTGGTTGCATTCCACGGCTGCCACACGAGAGCCTTCGCTCGCCGAGATCCGCGAAGAACTGCAGGGCGTGCTCGGTTCGGCGCGACTCCGACAATCGCCGCGGCTCGGCAAGCTTTTGCGGTACATCTGCACCAGCGCGCTGATGGGCGAAGGCGAGCAGATCAGCGAATACTCCATTGCGCTCGATGTGCTCGGCAAGGCCGAGAATTTCAAGGAAGGCAAGGATGCGATTGTCCGGGTGGAAGTTCACCGGCTGCGCAAGCGGCTGGCGGAGTTCTATGAGGACGAAGGCCGTTCGCACCGTCTGCGCATCGTGATTCCGACCGGCCGATACGTTGCACAGTTTCAACCGATTGAGAGCGCCGGGGAAGCCGCTCCAGCGGAACCAGCGCCGCTGGTCGAATTCAGTCCTGCGGCGACCGCTTCCGGTATCGACGCGCGCCGGGCGTGGAAGCTCGATTCGAAAGCCTGGCGAATCGGCGCCGTGGCCGCGTTGGTTCTGCTCGCCTTGAGCATGCTCGGCCTCGCCCGTGGCGTGATTTCGCCGCGCGCCGCCATGCTCGATGCGTTCTGGAATCCCGTGCTTTCGTCGGGCAATCCGATTCTGCTCTGCATCGGCAACTTTTCCGGCGGGCACGGCGACAAAGCGGAAGGCGCCGCCACGCCGATGACGCTCAGGGACTTTCATCAGGCGCCGTCGCAGATGATTCACGTCGCCGACGCCAGCGCTCTGGCCGCCTTCGCCAGTCTGATTCACGCGCGCGGCAGGCGGTATCGCATCGTTTCGCAGACCGAGGCCAACTACTCGGACCTGCAACGCAGTCCTGCGGTGCTGATCGGACTATTGAATAACGACTGGACAAAACGCCTGATGCGCCAGTTGCGCTTCAGCGTGGAACACCCGGCCCAGGGGCAGGTTCTGATCCGCGACCGGGAAGCGCCTTTACGCACAAACTGGTTTCTCGATTTCAACCGGCCGTACATCGAGGTTACGCGGGACTACGCGCTTATCGTGCGATCGACCGATCCGAAAACCGAGCAGATGGTGGTGCTGGCCGGCGGCATGTCCGTGTTCGGAACCATGGCGGCCGCCGAGTTTCTGACGAATGAAAATGAGCTTGCAAAGATATCGCGCCTTTCGCCTCGAGACTGGGGCAAAAAGAACCTCGAATTCGTGCTTTCGACGGACGTGATCCGAGGGCACGCGGGGCCGCCTGTGCCGGTGGCGGCCCACTGGTGGTGATTTTCGAGAGAGCCGCTTTCAGTACTTCGGAACGCTCGGATCGACTTTATCGCTCCATGCGAGAATGCCGCCCTTCATATTGCGCACCCGCTTGAAGCCGCTCTCCTTCATCAGATTCACGGCTTTTGCGCTGCGCATGCCGCTCTTGCAGTGCGCCACGATGTCGGCATTCGGATCGAGCTCGTTCAGCCGCTTTGGCAGGTCACCCAGAGGGATCAGCCGCGAACCGGGAATACGGGCGATCTGGTATTCGTGCACCTCGCGCACATCCACCAGGATGAATTCTTCGCCGCGATCCTGCTTTGCTTTCACTTCGGCGGGTTCGATGTCGCCCGAAACCGGTTCATGCGTCATCTCGCGATTGGGCACGCCGCAGAACTCCTGATAATCGATGAGCTGTTTGATGGTCGGGTGATCGCCGCAAACGGGGCACTCCGGATTGCGCCGCAGTTTCAACTCGCGGAAACGCATTCCGAGCGCGTCGTAGAGCAACAGGCGCCCTTTCAGCGGCTCGCCGATGCCGAGGATCAGCTTCACCGTTTCGGTAGCCTGAATCAGACCGATTGTGCCGGGAAGAATGCCGAGCACTCCGCCTTCGGCGCAGCTTGGAACCAGACCGGGCGGCGGCGGCTCGGGATAAAGGCAGCGATAGCATGGGCCGCCCTCATAGGCGAAAACGGTCGCCTGGCCTTCGAAGCGGAAGATCGAGCCGTAGACGTTCGGTTTGCCGAGCAGCACGCAGGCATCGTTCACCAGATAGCGCGTGGGGAAGTTGTCCGTGCCATCCACGATGATGTCGTAGTTGCGCAGGATCTCCATCGCGTTTTCGCTCGTGAGCGCCGTTTCCCAGCGCTCGAGTTCGACGAATGGATTGATGTCCGTCATGCTGTCGATCGCCGAATCGAGCTTCTTTCGCCCGACGTCCTTGGTGCCGTGAATGACCTGACGCTGCAGATTCGTGAAGTCGACAACGTCAAAATCAACGAGCCCAATGCGGCCCACGCCCGCCGCAGCAAGATAGAGGCCGAGCGGCGCACCGAGGCCGCCGGTCCCCACCAGCAGCACGCTCGCCTTCTTCAGCTTCAACTGGCCTTCCATGCCGACTTCGGGCATGATCAGATGCCGGCTGTAGCGAAGGATTTCGTCCTTCGAAAGCGTCACGTCATCGGCCGTGGACGAGCCCGAAGACGCCGAGGGCGGCGCCTCCGTGGAGGTTGCGCCGCCCGCGATGCTTGGAACAATCGACAGAGTGTCGCCGTCACTCACCGGCGTCTTGTCCTTGTTCAGATAGCGAATGTCTTCATCATTCAGATACACGTTCACGAAGCTTCGCAGCTTGCCCTCATCGTTATAGAGATGCTTGCGAAGATCCGGGAAACGCGTGGTGAGCTCAGTGAGTACCTCGCCGGCCGTGTTGCCGGGAAGTTGGATAGCGTCCTGCTTGTCCGCAAACTGGCGGAGTGCAGTCGGAATCAGGATTCGGGCCATGTCAGTTCCTCTTTGTCGGCATGTGTCTGATCGGCGTCGGGCAGCCAGCTGTTGGCGTGGTCGAAACGCCCGTTCTGGATCGAGAGGACAACGAAAGAATACCAGGGACAGGAGTTCTTCAGATCCGTCTCGGAGAAATAGGCGCCGCAATCGGGATGCGAATGGTAGATGCCGATCAGGTCAAGATTTCGTTCGCGCGCTTCACGGTCGGCGCGCAGCAGGTCTTCCGGGCGCAGCTCATAACGGGCGCGTTGTGAGCCTTCGGAAACGTTGTCGAGCGCGATGGCGTGGCTCACCGTCTTGCGGTCGCCGCCGATCGAGCCGATCATCGCGCCACAGCATTCATTGGGGTATGCGGCCTGGGCGTGATTCACCATTTCGCGCCAGGGCCCTCGTTCGATATGAATCATTCCGGATCGTCCCAGAAGTGCTCGCTGAGATATTTATCGGCTGCATCGCAAAGCACGGTGACGATCACGCCGGTTTTGCCCTCGGCGACAAGATCACGGGCGATCATGAGCGCCGCGTGCACGTTGCCGCCGGCGGAGATGCCAACCAGCACGCCTTCCTCGCGAGCCAGACGCCGCGCCATTTTATAGGCGTCTTCGGTTTCCACCCAGACGTTACGATCCGCCAGTCCGGGATCGTAGATTCCGGGGACGATCGCCGTCGGCATGTGCTTTGTGCCTTCGATGCCGTGGAAACCGGAGGCGGGTTGCGCCGAGATGCATTGGACGTCCCGCAGCTCTTTCTTAAGCCGCCGCGCGGTTCCGGTGAATGTGCCCGTTGTGCCCATCAGCGCGACGAAGTGCGTGACCCGCGCCTGCGTCTGCTCGAGAATCTCAGGCGCCGTCGTCTGGTAGTGGGCGCGCCAGTTTGCCGGGTTGTTGTACTGATCGGGATAAAAGTAGCGATCGGGATCGGTGGCGTAAATCTCGCGCACTTTTCGAATCGCGCCATCGGAACCCTCGTCGGCGGGCGTGAGCACCAGTTCGGCGCCATAGGCTTTCAGGATGCGCTTGCGCTCCATGGAAGCGTTGCGCGGCAGGCACAGCCTCACCTTGTAACCTTTGGCGGCCGCGATCATCGCATACGCGATTCCCGTGTTCCCGCTGGTGGCGTCCAGGATGATCTTGCCGGGCGTGAGCGCGCCCGAGCGCTCGCCTTCGACGATCATATTCAGCGCCGGACGGTCTTTCACTGAACCGCCGGGATTGAAATATTCAGCTTTGGCGTAGATTTCGATGCCGGGCAGACTGGCGGTGAGGGTGGCCAGACGCAGCAATGGCGTGTTGCCGACATTGCCAATCAGATCGTGCGCCATGCGAGGCGCGATCGTAGCTGTGCTCATTGGTTACACACGCACAACGCGCCGCCCGAATCGCGGATCGAGCGTTCTCCTGATATCGCGCGCCAGAGCTTGGCCTCAGCGGCGCCAGCGCACTCAATCTGGACTAACTCCATTCTACAATTAGGGATTCATCCGATTCGCAATTGGATTCCACGGTTATGAGC
>DAIDJK010000460.1 GCA_027450225.1 Bryobacterales bacterium
ATGCTTCCGAAACTGGTGGAGCATGGCGACATCCGCGGCGATCTCCACATGCACACCACCGCCACCGACGGGCGAGCCACGCTCGAAGAGATGGCTGAAGCGGCTCGCGCACTGGGCTATGAGTACATTGCCATCACGGACCATTCGAAAGCGATGGCCATGTCCTTCGGGCTCGATGAGCAGCGCGTGGTGGAGTTTGCCCGCACGGTTCGCAGGATCAACGAATCGGGCCATCTGGGAATTCGCATCTTTGCGGGCATCGAGTGCGACATTCTGAAGAATGGCGCGATGGATCTGGCTCCGGACGCGCTTGCCGAACTCGATATCGTGATCGGCAGCATCCACAGCCACATGAATCTGGAGCCCGAGGCGATGACGGACCGGCTGCTGCGCGCGCTCGAATCGCCCTGGCTGCGGGCGCTCGGCCATCCCACGGGCCGGTTGCTGCTGCATCGCGATCCGTATTCGTTCGATTTCGATCGCGTGATCGCCGAAGCCGTGAAACGCGGCGTGTGGCTCGAAATCAACTCGAGCCCGGAGCGCCTTGACCTGAGCGCGAACAACGTCCGCGCGGCCAAAGCCAGAGGCGCGAAATTTCTGATCGACACGGACGCGCACCACCCGAAGCACCTGCGAAATATGCGTTACGGAGTACTTACTGCGCGGCGCGGGGGACTTACGCCGGACGATATACTGAACACTTTCGCGGCGGACCGCTTCGCCGCCGCTCTCGCCCGATCCTGACAACCATGAAAATCACAGCATCGAAGGAAGTCTACGCATGCGGTCTCTTTCGCGTCACCGAAGATGAGGCCAGGGACCCGAAGACCAACTGGCAGATCAGGCGCAGCGTGGTGCGCCATGCCGGCTCGGCTGTGATGATGCCGGTGGATGAGAAGAGCCGCGTATTGCTGGTCCGGCAATACCGGTTGCCGGCAAATCAGTATATGTGGGAGTTGCCCGCGGGCAAGGTGGACGCCGGCGAAACGGTTCTGCAGGCCGCCAAACGCGAACTGATCGAAGAGACCGGCTATCGCGCGAAGAAATGGAAAAAGCTGGCGTCGTTTTTCCCGAGCCCCGGTTATGTGGAAGAAAAGATGACGATCTTTCTGGCCACGGAACTAACGGCGGGCGAATCCCGGCCGATGGACGACGAACGCATCGAAACGCGCTGGTTCCCGAAAAAGGAACTGATGGATCTGGTCCGCTCGAACAAAATCCTGGACGCGAAAACCATGATCGGCCTGTTGTACTGGGCACGGATCTAAGGGCGGCTCCTGGGCGGCTGTGCGGCGCCACACTTGCGCCCGCATGGCCGCAGGTCTGAGCCGCAGGCTTCGCGAGTACTACGCAGCCAGGTAGCTTTGATGTGCACCGGGAAGGTGGGGGCAGCTATCGCCCGCTCGTGAAGACCTTTCGCGGCCTTCAGCCGGAAGCCGATGGGTACAGCCATCTCGCGTTCACGCCCAGGCGCAACGAAGCGATGGTGAACACGCTCAGGCTCAAAGGCGAACGCTTGCTGTTCTATCTGTCGAATGAGGGATTCGGCCCGCGGACGCGCGGCCGTGTCAACTGAGGAGGGAAAGAGGGCAGGCGCTGCGGCCTGCCCTTGTGGGTTACCGCGACTTCGCCGCTTTTTTGACTGCTTTCTTCGCTGCCGTCTTTTTCACAGCCGCTTTCTTCACAGCCTTGCCAGCGGATTTCACCGCGGTCTTCTTCACTGCCGCTTTCTTCACGGCCTTCTTCGTTGCTTTTTTTGTTGTAGCCATTGTAAGGTGATTCTCCCGTTCCCTCATTATGAAACGAAACGAAGAACGATTACACAAAAAAGTTGAAAAATGTTTCGGAATGTGATTGCCTGCCGCTTCACCCCGGCCATGACTCCCGCATGGCGCGCGATGGTACAACGAGACGTTGATGAAGAAAATTCAGATCATCACCGATGGCGCATGCCTCGGTAATCCGGGTCCCGGAGGATGGGCGGCGATTCTGCGCTATGGCGAGCATCGCAGGGAAATATTCGGCAGCGAGACGCATACGACGAACAACCGCATGGAGCTGAAAGCCGCTATTGAAGGGCTTCGCGCGCTGCATGAGCAATGCGAAGTGGAAGTGGTGACGGACTCCGAGTATGTGAAGAACGGCATCACGCAATGGATCGCGAACTGGAAAAAACGCAACTGGATGACCGCGCAGAGGAAGCCGGTGATCAACCGCGATCTGTGGGAGGAACTGGACCGCGAGGCGGAGCGGCATCATGCGAAGTGGTCGTGGACCAAAGGCCACGCATCGCATGAAGACAACAACCGCGCCGACGAACTGGCATCCCGCGCCGCGCGCGAGCAGCGCGGGAGTTCCTGACGCGGAAAGCCTGGCCGCGGAATACCTGTGGGCTTCGATCACGGAACGGACTCGCGGCGGCATTCGCGCAAACGCTAAAATCTGAGGCATGGCGAATGAAACGTACGCGGTATTCGACACCACGGAAGGCACGTTCAAGGCGAAGTTGTTTGCGGACAAAGCTCCCAACACGGTGCAGAACTTCGTCGACCTGGCGGAAGGGAAGAAGACAGGGAAGCCTTTCTACGACGGTCTGGTTTTTCACCGCGTGATTCCGGGCTTCATGATTCAGGGCGGATGCCCGGAAGGGAGCGGCAGAGGCGGACCGGGGTACAAATTCGCGGATGAGTTCCATCCCACGCTGAAGCATGAGCGGAAGGGGATGCTCTCGATGGCCAACGCCGGCCCGAACACCAACGGCAGCCAGTTCTTCGTTACCGTGGCGCCTACGCCGTGGCTGGATATGAAGCACACCATTTTCGGCGAAGTCACCGAAGGCTACGATGTGGTGGAGAAGATTTCGAAGGCTCCGCGCAACGCGCAGGACCGGCCGAACAAGGAAGTGAAGATCAACTCGCTGAAAATCGAGAGAAGCTGAAAGGCTTACTGTGTCTCTCACCCGCAGAACGTTCGCGGCGTCGGCGGCGGCGGCCATCGCCGCCGGCGCGCAGACTTCCGTACCGCAGCCGGAACCCGGATTCACCTCCGTATTCGATGGGCGTACGCTCACCGGCTGGGATTTCGACGAGCGGCTCTGGATGGTGCAGGATGGCGCCATGGTGGGGACCACGCAGAACAATCAACTGGCGTACGACGAGTTCGCCATTCTGCGTGGCCGCTATGGCGATTTCGTTTTCCGCACGGAGATGAAACTGCGGAACCACCGCAGCGGCATTCAGTTTCGCAGCGAGGAACTGCGGGAGTGGCGAGTGCAGGGGCTGCAGGCCGCGGCGGCGCAGGATTCCATGTGGGGCTGCATCTACGATCAGGGCGGGGCGGACGAGGGCCGCAACCACGGCATCGTCGCCAATGGCTGGAACGCCGCGCGCAAAGTAGTGCATCTCACCGGATGGAACACTTATGAAGTGGCGTGCAGCGGCAGTTCCGTGCGCCTCGCGCTGAACGGAACCCACGTTCTCACGTATGACTCGGTGAAGGCTCGCGACGGTGTGATCGCGTTTGCGCTCATCGCCGGGCCTGGCATGCAGGTAAGTTTCCGGAATATCCGGATCAAGGCGTCGGCCGGCTGAGAATGGCGCCTACCGCGCTCTTCGGCGGCACTTTCGATCCTCTGCATAACGGGCATCTCGCCGTCGCGCGCGAGGCGGCGGACCGTTTTCATCTGGACCGCGTTCTGTTCGTTCCCGCGGCGCATCCGCCCCACAAGACGCGCGGCGCGATCGCGCCTTATCCCGATCGCGTGAACATGGTGGAACTCGGCTGCGGCGAGGACCCGCGCTTCGAAGCGTCCCGCATCGAAGCCGGCCAGCGGCGAAATTATTCCATCGATACCGTGGAGCGGCTCGATGCGGCGGGCGCGAAGCCGGACTTCTTCCTGATCGGCGCGGACGCTTTCGCGGAGATTCGCACCTGGCACCGATGGCGCGATCTGATCCGCGCGGTGGAGTTCATCGTGGTGTCGAGGCCGGGCGCCCGTTTCGAGGTGCCCCTAGGCGCCCTCGTGCGATCGCTCGAAGGCGTCTGGCTGAATATCTCGTCATCCGACATCCGCGCGAAGATTGCGGCGGGCGATACGGATGTGCCGGTCCCCGCCGCTGTGCTGCGCTATATCGCGGAGCACGGTCTGTATCGCTGAACGGCAACGCTGAAGGGCATTGCTGAACGGCTGGGCGCGCGCCGCGTTCACAACGGCATGAAAAATTGCGAAACGCCCTGCCTGCTGCGACTTAAGCGCTGTGGAGGGGTTGTTTGGGAGCCATCCGTACGCGGCGCCAATGCTAATGGTGTGGCCAGTGAAAGGCATGCGATCTCTCCGTATGTACCTCGTCTGGCTCCTGCGCGCGATGCTTCGGGCCGTTGCGCTCCTGCTCGTGGCCGGACTCGCCGCGCCACAAACGTCATCGCTCACCACGATCCAGGATACGCTTCTGCTGGCCGATGGCGCCCGGTTCAACGGCTCGCTTCGGATCTCCTGGAGTACCTTTGACGCGACCCTCGGGACCATCGTGCAACAGAGCGAAACGGTTCCCGTGGTGAGCGGCATCCTCTATGTCCAACTCGCGCCCAATGTGGCCGCGAACCCGCCGGCCAACCTTTATACCGTTCTCTATCAGAGTGACGGATACCAGCAGTTCACCGAAACGTGGACGGTGCCGTCGAGCGTAACGCCGCTTGCGGTGGCGCAGGTTCGCGTGAGCACCACGTCCGGGAGTTTGCTCGCAGGCGGCGGGGCGAACGCCGGCGGTTCAACGGGAGGCGCCAGCAGTTCCACCGTCATCACGGAAGCTAACGTCACCGGCCTGACCACGGACCTTCAGCAGCGCCCGGTGAAGGGCCCTTCGTACGCGAATGGAGCCGTAGCCATCATCGACGTGAACGGCCAGCTGGAAGCCGCCGCGGGCACGCCGGGAAGCTGCGTGATGGTGGATGGCACCACCGGACCCTGCGGAACCGGCGGACCCGCGTTTGTGGACGCGGAGATCCCCGGTGGCGCGGTGAATGGCGCGAACTCCGTCTTCACCCTGCAGAACAGCCCGTCCACAGGCAGCCTCATGCTGTTTCGAAACGGGCTTTACATGCTCGCCGGGCTCGACTATACGCTCACCGGTTCCACGATCCAGTTTCAGGCGGCTTCCACGCCGCGGCCTGGCGATACGCTGGCGGCCTCTTACCGGCTGCCAAACACCACCGCGGCCCCGCTGAGCACGGGCGGCGGTTCATCGGCCGGCGCGCAGACCGCGTCTTTCCCCCAGATCCTTTGCAGCGGAGCGGGCCTTTCGACTTCCTCCACATCGTGGACCCAGCTCGGCTCCTGCGCCGTTCCCGCGGGCAGCATGGCCGCGGGAAGCCGCATCGAGATTCGCTTCACGCTGGCGCATACGGGCGCCGCCTCGGGCTTCAGCTTCGAAGCCGACTGGGGATCGACCGCCATCGTTTCGCGTCAGGCAAGTCCGCAGGATGCGGCAGTCGCGCTCGCCGCGGATGCGGCGGTCGGCAGCGCCGGCTCCACCATCAGCGCGCAGAGCTGGGGTTCCGTGCTCAGCTTTCTTCCGGGAATCGTCAACGCCGGCGCGCAGAGCGGCGTCACCATCGGACTGAAGGCGATGCTCGCGAGTTCGGGCTCCGATTCGGTTACGCTGGCCAATTACACCGTGCTGCTCTACTGAACCGCGAAGCAGTGGTTCCGCCGCCGAAGTGCAATACTGTGGGTTCGGGCAACCTCAATTCACTTCAGCGGTCCTTGTTGTGCCTTTCAGAACGACACTTCCGATTCTTGTCATTCTTTTCACGCCGCACATTTGCCCGGCGGCATCCACGATCGATGTGCCGTTGACGGTGACCGCGGGCGTACCGCTTCGTGTGTACATCACCAAACGGCTGCCCATGCGCCGCGGCCAGGTGGTGGAAGCAAAACTTGCAGAGCCCGTTTATGCCTTCGACCGCATCGTAATACCCGCGGGCGTCACGGTGCGCGGGCACGTCACCTCGCTCGATCCCGTCTCGAAAGGCAAACGCGTGGCCGCGATCATCGGCGGCGATTTCACTCCCATTCACTTCGCGCGCGTCGAGTTCACCGAAATCCTGATGCCGGATGGCCGCGTTCTCCCCATCCACACACAGGATTCCGAAGGCCTGAAGACGATCTACTCGCCTTCGCGCGCCAAAAAGAAAACGCAGCCTGCCGCCAATACGAATCAGGGCGTTATAGCGCGCGCGAAAGATCAGGTTCGCCAGCAGATCGACGCGAAGAAGCAGAGTGTCATCGACGTGATTCGCGGGCCGGACAAGAAAGAACTCGTCGAAGATTATCTCGTCAACAAGCTTCCGTATCGTCCGCAGTGGTATCGGCGCAACACCCGCTTTGACTCGGTGCTGAACGAGCCTTTGCAGTTCGGTTCCACGTCCATCCCCGCGGAATCGGTTCGCAAGGTGGGGCTCCCTGCGGGAGATTCGGTCGCCCAGGTGCGGCTGCTGACGCCGCTCGATTCCGGTACGGCGAAACTCAATGCGCCCATCACCGGCGTTCTCTCGCAGCCCGTCTTTTCCGCCGATCATCAACTCGTTCTGCCCGAAGGCTCCGTGCTCACCGGACACGTCCGCCGTGTGCAGCGCGCGCGCTGGTTCCATCGCGGAGGCCAGCTGCGTTTCACCTTCGATCGCGTGGAGCCGCCGGCGCTGCTTTCCACGCCGGCGATTTCTACCGAACGAAGCCAGATTCAGCTCGCCGCCGCCGAAACCGATCCTTCTTCTCACGTGAAAGTGGATTCGGAAGGCAACGCGAAATCGACGGAACCGAAGACGCGCTTCATCGGGCCTGCGGTTGCGCTGCTGATGGCGAATCGCGCGGCGGACAATGATGCGGGCCGGAACGGAACCACTACGGCCAGCGCGAACTATGGCGGCCGTTCTCTCGGCGGCTTCTCCGGTTTCGGCTACATCGGAGCGGCGGCCGCGCAGAGTTCAAAGCTGGTGGGCATGGCGCTGGGCTTTTACGGCCTGGCCGCCAGCGTCTTCACGAATATCGTTTCGCCGGGCAATGAAGTCGGGTTTCCGCGCAATTCGGCCATCGAGGTCCGCTTCGGCGCGCAGCCCGGGACGCCGGCAAAGCATTTCGCCTCCGGCGCCGGCAACTGACTATTTCGCGGTGAGCGCGGCAAGCGATTCGAGATACGGCGTTCGCGCCACTCCGCGCTCGGTGATGATTGCGGTGACATAGCGGTTCGGCGTCACATCGAAGGCCGGATTGCAGACCGCGGTTCCTTCCGGCGCCACGCGCACGCCGAACACATGCGTCACTTCCGACGCCGCGCGCTCTTCGATGGGGATGTGGCCGCCATCCGGAATCGAGAGGTCCAGCGTTGAGATCGGCGCCGCGACATAGAAAGGCACGTTGTTCTCTTTCGCCAGCACGGCGACGCCATAGGTGCCGATCTTGTTCGCCACGTCTCCGTTCGCCGCAATCCTGTCCGCGCCCACCACAACGCAGCCGATGCGGCCGCTCTTCAGAAAATGGCCGGCCATGTTGTCGGTAATCAGCGTGGCGGCAATGCCGTCGTGCTGCAGTTCCCAGACGGTAAGCCGCGCGCCCTGCAGAAATGGCCGAGTCTCATCGGCGAACACGTCGATCTTCCTGCCCGCCTCCACCGCCGCGCGAATCACTCCGAGCGCGGTACCGTAGCCGGCGGTGGCGAGCGTCCCGGCGTTGCAGTGCGTCAGCACGGTCTTGCCGTCGGGTACCAGCGAAGCTCCGTTCTTTCCGATTGCCTCGTTGATCGCGATATCTTCCTCGCGCACCAGCTTCGCCTCGGCGATCAGGCGATCCCGCAGCTGCCCGAAAGGGAGATGACGGTGCGCGCGGTAGACGCGCTTCATGCGATCGATGCCCCAGAACAGGTTCACCGCCGTGGGGCGGGTCGCCGCCAGTTCGGCGCAGATGCGCTCGAAATCCTCGTCGAGCGACTCGGGCCGCGCCTGAGCCACGCCGATCGCCACGCCCATCGCGGCGGCCACGCCGATGGCCGGCGCGCCGCGGATAATCATGCGGCGGATCGCGTCGGCGACTTCAAGATAACTGGCGCAGCGAACGTAATTTTCTTCCGCGGGAAGGCGGGTCTGGTCGATCATCACCACCGCATCGCCGTCCCACCGAATCGTCTCGATCATTTATGGATGTTTTGTCCTCCGGATACCAGCAGAGCAATACAGGGCAGCGAGTTATACGCCGCGTGCACGATGGCTGAGGCGCGCGTCGATCCCGAAAGATGCCGCACCGTACCCAGAACGAATCCCACCAGCGCGATCAGCACGCCGCTCTGCCAGATGAATGCGTTCTGCGAAAGATGCACCGCGCCGAAAAGCGCCGCTGTGATCAGAATGCCCGGCAGCACGCCCGCCGCTTCGATCAACACCGGCTGCAGCAGGCCGCGAAACAACAACTCTTCGAAGGCGGGCGCGAAGGTGACGCCGAAAAGGGCGATCAGGATGCGGCTTGGCGCATCCACCAGCAGCTTGTCGAAGGGCGTCTGCTGGTTCGGCGTTCTTAGGAGCTGTTCCAGCAGCACCGTGAGCACGGACAGCATCAACCCCACAGCCACAAGATGAAGCGGCTTGAACGGCTGCTTTACCCAGGCCAGAGATTTGAGCAGCGGCTGGCCGTAGCGGGCGAAGAGCAGCGCCAGCACCGCGAACACCGCCACGTACGCTATCACCTCGATCCCCAGAAGGAATGCGCCGCGCGTGGCGTATTTGCCGGCTTCTCTGAAAACCAGCATCGCCGTCACCTGCTGCGCCA
>DAIDJK010000461.1 GCA_027450225.1 Bryobacterales bacterium
GGCGGCGCGCAGCATGGATTGCATCGACGCGATGCAGTATGCGGTTCCGGCGCGGAGGATGCCGGCGTCACCCACCAGCTTCGGGACGTGATCGGGCTCGGCGGCGCCGGTGAATTTCACCTGGCGCAGCGCTTTCATCACGGCGTACATATCCATATAGCCGTCGTTGGGAAACGTTTCGACAAAGTGGGGCAGCGGCGAGGTGACGTTGCGGAAGTGGACTTCGAGGATTTTGCCGCGACCGCCGAAATCGCGGATCATCTCGAAGACGTTCTTTCCCATTTTGTCGCCGCCTTCCGACCAGGTGCCGACGCAGAACGTGAGACCCCAGTTCGGGCTGCCATTCGCGATCTGCTCGGCGCGGTGGTAGCCCTCGTAATTCACGAAGAGCTTGGCGACGCCGTTCATCTTCGCGAGCGGCGGGTCATCGGGATGCAGGGCGAGTTTCACGCCCGCCTGTTCGGCAACGGGCAGAACGGCGCGCATGAAGTACGTGTAATTAGCCCACATGGCTTCGGCCGAGTATTCGCGATCGAAGGCGGGCTTTTCGACTTTCGTGCGGAAATCGGTGAGGTCGAATTCGCGGGCGGTGTAGCCGCGAAGCTGCACCATTTTCGTGGTGTAGGTATTCGCCGGATGGAAATCGTAGGAAGCGACGGGCCAGCCGAGCTTGCCGATGTCGCGAAGGAACTGCTGATAAGTCTCGATGTCCTTGTCGCGGCCGGGAAGACCGAGCTGGATCTTCGTCGAGCGATAGGAATAGTGGACGCCCGAATAGACCTTCATGCCGAAGCGGGCGAAGCGGTCCTCGGTGGCGCGGAGGTAATCGAAGGGCGTATCGCCGGCGGCGAATTCGAGACGGGCCCACTTGAGGCCGATCTGCTGGAAGAAGAGGAGGTCGTCATCGGTGACGGAGCGGGCGTCGATGCGGTGGGCGATTTTGGTGTTGCGGGGATCGTCGAGAGCGAGAGTTGCGGCGATCGACGGGATGCGCAATGCGGGCAGAACGGCTGCGGAGCGGATGAGATCGCGGCGGGTCATAGGGAGATTTGTATCATTCTCCAGTCGTGTTCGCCGCGGGTTTCGAGGATGCGGGCGCCGGCGCGTTCGAGCGAGGCGGAGACGAACGGGACATCGGCCGCTTCGAAACCGCTGAGAACCGCGGCGCCGCCGGGCTTCAGGATTCTGACCCATTCGGGCGCAAGATCGGCGACCCAGGCGGGGCTGATGTTGGCGGCGAGCAGATCGGCGGAGCGGGAGGCGATGGCGGTGGCGGAGCCGGCGAAGAATTGCGCGCGAACGCCGGCGCGCTGGAGATTTTCGCGAGCCACGGCGACGGCTTCGAAATCGGTATCGCAGGCGAAGGCGCGTGCGGCTCCGAGTTTGAGGGCGGCTTCGGTGAGGATGCCGGAGCCGGCGCCGACATCGGCGAAAGCGATGCCGGGTTGAACGAGGCGTTCGATGGCTTCGAGACAGAGGCGCGTGGTTTCGTGCGCGCCGGTGCCGAAGGCGAGCCCGGCGTTGACTTCGATGCGGATGCGGCCGGGGGGCGTCGGTTCGCTGCGCCATTCGGGAACGACGAAGATGCGGCGGCCGATTTCCATGGGGTGAAGATGCTGGCGGGCGAAGGCGACCCAGTCGCGAAGGTCGGCGGGATGGACTTCGCCGCCAAAGCGCGAAGTTAGTTCGGGCTGGCGCGCATCGTCATCGAAGAAGGCGCGGAGAAGCGCGGATTCGGGCCGGTCTTCGAGCTCGATGATTCCGGTGGAACCGGCTTCGTAGAGATCGGCGATGAGGATGTCTTTCGATTCCGGCGCGCAATTGAGGTCGATTGAGAACATGGAAGATCGATGAAACTTCAGGGAATGTTTGTGGCGGCGGCGACGCCGTTCGATCATACGGGCGCGATCTACCGCGCCAAGGTTCAGCATAACTTCGAGAAGTGGAGCCGGACGCAGGTGGCGGGGTTCCTGGTGGGCGCGATGGCGGGCGAAGGGCCGCTGCTTGGGGACGACGAGAAGGCGGAGTTGTTCCGGCTGGCGGGCAAGTGGATTCCCGAAGACCGCGTGTTCCTTGCCGACGTGAGCGCGGAAGGCGTGCACAAAGCCGCGAAAATGGCGCGAATTGCGGCGGAAGCGGGGGCGAAGGCGGTGGTGAGCCTGCCGCCGCACGAGTACCGGAACGCGATGTCCGGGAGGGTGGATGCGGCGGGCGAAAGCCAGGCGCTGTTCTTTCGCGCGCTGGCGGACCGGTCGCCCGTGCCGGTGGTGATTTTCAACGCTCCGCTTGTGACCGGGATGGAACTGCCGGCGGAAACGGCGGGGCTGCTGGCGGAGCATCCGAATGTGGCGGGGATTATCGAGAGCGGCGCGCAGGCGGCGCGGGTGGCGCAGATTCGGGAGTGCGCGCGGAAGGAATTCGCGGTGCTGGCGGGCAGCGAGGGCCAGGTGTGGGAAGCGCTGAAGGCGGGCGCGAATGGCGCGGCGCTGGCGTTTGCGAGCGCTGCTCCGTATGCGGCGATCGCGATCTGGGAAGCGTTCCGGACGCGCGAAGAAGAAGCCGGGGTGGACTGGCAGGCGCGGATTTCGCACCCGGCGATGCTGGTGACGGAAATGTACGGCGTGGCGGGGCTGAAGCACGCGATGGATTTAAACGGATATTACGGGGGTCCGCCGCGATTGCCGTTCGTAGCGCTGGATGGGGAACGGAAGCGGGAGATCGAAGAGGCGTTTCGGGACCTGAAAGGGTGAACGACGCCTCAGCCGCGGTGGATGCGGATGATTTTGGTGGCTGCGCCGGCGAGAAGAACGACACATCCGGCAAGAAGAAGCGGCCAGGGATTGGGGCCGAAGGTAGCAAGCAGGTTGATCATTTCAGGCCTCCCGGTTGAGTTCATTCCGAGTGTATGCGGGGCGGAGATTCTGCACAAGTCAGGGTACTTGCGATTAAGTACGCAGTACCGGTGTGTCAAAACGCGCAGTACGGGCGTGAGAACCGGCTTACGACCGTGATTTGAAGCGCGTCAGGCGGCTTTTGGAAGCGGAACGGCGCCTGGCGCGGACGATTTCGGGTCGATTGCCGGGGCCGGCGCGGGCGCGGGTGACGGCGCGGGGGCGGTTTCGGCCGGAACGGACGGGGTGGCGGCGCGTTTCGGGATGCTGCAGTTGAGTTCGTTGGCGGGGATAAGTTCTTCGGGCTGTTCGGGTTGGATCAGGTTGTTGGGTTCGTCCGGCACTTCGCCGCGAAGCGCCTTGAGACGCTCGAAATCTTCGAGGGCGCGGCGGTATTCGCGGTCCGCCTGAGCGCGGTAACGGAGCATGACGCTCCAGACGTTGGACTCCTGCGCCATGCGGCGGAAGCCGACGCCGAGACAGTAATTGCGGTTCTGGGATTTGCAGATCTGGATGTCGTGGTGACCGACCATGGACTCGTCCATGGGCTTGATGGGCTGGTTGAGACGGTCGAGGGATTCGTTCATGGCGGTGGTGAAGACGCCGGCTTCGAGACGGGCGGCGCGGAAGATCATCTGCTGGGCCATGGCGATGCGCTCGACGGCG
>DAIDJK010000462.1 GCA_027450225.1 Bryobacterales bacterium
CGGTGTGGGTGCGGGGGCGGATTTTCGATCTCGAAGAGCTGCTGGCCGCGCAGGCGGCGGTGAAGGCGGCGGCGATCGACCCCACTGCGAAAACCTACGCGCTGCTGGTGGGGATCTCGAAATACCAAAAGCTGCCGCAGGTGGAATGGCTGCATTACGCCAACGCCGATGCGCAGACGTTCGAGAAATTCCTGGCGAGCGGGCGCGGCGGCGGCGTGCCGAACGACCAGATAATGGTACTGACGGACGAATCGGCCACCACGGCGGCGCTGCGCAACGGCTTCCAGACCTTTTTGAGAAATCGCGCGGGGAAGAAGGATACGGTCTTCATCCTGGTGGCCGGGCACGGCATTGTGGACAGCCGGGGCGCGTTTATTCTGACGTACGACAGCGACCCGCAGGACCCTTCGGCGACGGCGATGCCCATGGCGGAAATTCAGGAACTGATCGACAGCGAACTGGGCAAAGTGGGGCGCGTGGTGTTTCTGGCCGATATCTGCCATGCGGCGACGATCGGCGGATTACGCGCATTGACGGTGGGAAGCGCGGTGGAGCGGCTGGGCGATGCGCAGGGCGAGATGCTGGGGCTGATGGCGGCGCGGCCGAAGGAAGTTTCGATCGAAGGGCCGCAGTTCGGCGGGGGCCATGGCGCGTTCACCTATTCGGTGCTGAAGGGACTCGGCGGACTGGCCGATCACAACGACGACCATTACGTGGAAGCGGGCGAACTGATCGATTTCACGCGCACCGACACGGCGAACCTGACCGGCGACAAACAGCATCCGCGCGATTTCGGCAACATGGCGAACGAGACGAAGCTCTCGGATTTGTCGAAGCCGGGAATCGAGCTGGCTCGCTTCATGCAGCTTTACGATTCGCAGCACGGCGGACCTTTATATATAGCGGCCGCGGGGGACCCGCCCCTTTCGAGCGAGGCGCAGCGCGACATGGACGCGTTCGAGCAGGCCATCCGCGACAAGCGATTGCTGCCGGACCAGGCGCCGAGCGCCTTCGATCCGCTCGGCCGGCTGCGGACGGAGCTGACGCCGGAACAATTGTTCCTGGCGCAGAACCGGCTGCGGGTGGCGCTCGAAAACGCGGCGCAGCAGGTGCTGCTGCGGTATCTGGCGGGAGACCAGACGCCGCAGACGAAGGCCGAATTCGATGCGGGCTCGAAGTACATGGAAGCGGCGATGCGGCTGACGCCGGAATCGCTGTATCTGGAGGGCCGGGATTCGTTTTTCGAAGGGCGGGCGGAACTGTTCGACCGCAATTTCGGGCAGGCGGCGAACCTGCTGGAGAATTCGGTCCGCATCGATCCGGGCGAAGCGTACGGGTACAACGCGCTCGGGATCGCGTATCTGGAGCAGGCGGATTTCACGCGGGCGATTCCGGCGTTCCGGGATGCGGCGCGGCGTGCGCCGCACTGGTCGTACCCGCTGCACAATCTGGCGCTGGCGTATGTGGAGGCGGGCGATTCGGAAGCGGCGATCCGCAGCTACCGGCAGGCGATCCGGCTGACCCCGCAGTACAGTTATCTGCCCTATAACCTGGGGCTGGTTTATCAGCGGCTGAACCGCAGGCGGGATGCCGAGGCGAACTACCGGAAAGCGATGGCGCTGGCGCCCGATTCGGCCGAGCCGCTGAATGCGCTGGGGACGCTGAAGGCATCGGAGGGCAAAGACGCCGAAGCGGAGCGGCTGTACCGCGAGGCGCTCCAGAAGAATCCGGCGCTGCTGGCGGCGCGGCACAATCTGGGGCTGCTGGTGGTGAAGACGAGACCGGACGAAGCCATCGCCCTGTGGCGCGAGAATCTGAAAACCAATCCGGACTACATCGCGTCGAGGTTGAGCCTGGCGGAGTTGCTGGCCGCGCGCGGCGACAACGCCGGGGCGGCGGCGGAGTACGGGGAAATTATCAAAACAAAGCCGGATTACGTGGCGGCGCGCGCCGCGCTGGCGGCGGCGCTGATGAAATCCGGCAAACCGGCGGACGCGGTGGAGCAACTGCGCGAGGCGGTGAAGCGGGAAGCGGACGACGCCGCGATCTGGGAACAACTGGGCGACGCGGAAAAAGCGGCCGGCCAGATGCAGGAAGCGCGCCTGGCATACGAACAGGCCGAAAAAAAAGCTCTTGAAAAGAGCGTGCGCAGGCGGATTCGCGCGAAGATGACATTCTGATGAGCTTTCCGCGAATGACGGTCCGGCTGTGGGGCGTCCGCGGTTCCACGCCGACTCCGCAGATCGAGAACCTGAGCATCGGGGGCAACACGCCGTGCATCACGGTGCGCTCGCGCTCGAACGATTGCGTGATTTTCGACGCGGGCACGGGAATCCGGAAGCTGGGCGCGAACCTGATCCAGGAAAGCGCGGGGCAGCCGATTTCGGTGAGCGTATTTCTGACGCATTTCCACTGGGACCACATTCAGGGCGTGCCCTTCTTCGCGCCGCTTTACGGGGAGCGGAACAGCATCCGCTTTTTTACGGCGCTGAACGGGCGGCCGCTGCGGGAAACGCTGGAAGGGCAGATGGTGCAGCCGTATTTCCCGGTGAATCTGGGGCAGGTGGCGGCGGCGCGCGAATTCGAGAATCTGAACTTCGACGACGAAGCGAAGGTGAGCGGTCTGGTGGTGAAGCCGTTTCCGCTGAACCATCCGCAGGGAGCGGCCGGATACCGGATCGAAGCCGACGGCGCGGCGGTGGTGTACGCGACCGACTACGAGCATGGCGACAAAGAGATGGACCGGATACTGCTGGAGCATTGCCAGGGCGCCGACATTCTGATCTGCGACTCGCAATATACGCCGGAGGAATACGCGACGCATCGCGGCTGGGGCCACAGCACGTGGGAGAACGCGGTGTATGTGGCGCATGACGCGGGAGTGAAGCAGCTGATCCTGTTCCATCACGATCCTTTGCACGACGACGCGACGATGATGCGGATTGCGGAAGATGCGAGGCTGCGGTTCGAGAATACGATCGCCGGGTGGGAAGGTTTCGTGGTGGTGCTTTAGGCGAGAGAAGACACACTACGGCTGCGAGAACGTTGCGGCGGCCGTTGCTATCCGGCCGCCCGTGAAGCGATTGGAAGGAACGCCAGAGAAAAGACCGGCGGTCCGGCGGCGATTCATGCGGCCAACGGCGCCCAACCGTCTCGCATGAACCCCTGTGTCCCGCTGCTTTCCTTCCGTTTCCGATTCCTGGAACCCGAAGCCGGGCTTCAACCCGGTGAGTGCTATCG
>DAIDJK010000463.1 GCA_027450225.1 Bryobacterales bacterium
CGGTCGCGCCCTTGCCCGCTGCGCGCCGCTGTGCAGAGAAGCGTTTTCGCGACGGACGGCTCCGGCGGGATGGCTCGGAGAGATGATTATGAAAACGGGTTTTCCAAATTCAGACTGGTAGAGAAAACGGGATCAGGTCACCCGGAATTTGATACGGTTCTGATACGTTTTTTGGTCTAGAGCATGGAAATGGAACGGATCCGAAATCTCAAATGTCTCAGCCCAAAGGGTTTCTTTGGTAGGCGCGGCTGGACTCGAACCAGCGACCCTCTGCTTAGAAGGCAGATGCTCTATCCGCCTGAGCTACGCGCCCTCGTCCGCCGCCGGGAACCGCGGACTACTTGCTACATGATATCGAGGTTGCCCGCGGAGCCGGCCCGCCGCGGAACCTGATGCGCCGAACCGAAACGGCATGGCGGGTGTTTTCCCCCTAAAAACCGACTTGTTCCGGCCGATGAATCTGTCAGGATGAATTCTGTTCTTGGCGTTGTGTGCGCGGCCGGAATGCTTTGGCAGAGCGCATACGCCGCGCCATCCACCGCGTCGGGAACACCCCGCATCCCATTTGGATTCGTCGAGAATCGAGGGCAGGCTTCGCCAGAAGTCCGCTACATGGCCTCCGGACCGGAGATGAAAGTGTGGTTCGAGCGCGCGGCTATCACGATGCAGCGCGGCTCCGCATTCGTGCGCGTCGATTTCGAAGCTGCCGCCGCCGATGCAGCCATCGAAGGCGCTGAACCCACCGGAGCGTCCGTGAATTATCTTCGCGGCAGCGATCCATCCCACTGGCGTACCGGAGTGCCGCTTTACGGCGCAATCCACTATCGCGCCGTCTGGCCCGGCGTGGACATCGAATATCGCGGCGAGGCCGGCCGGCTGAAGGCCGAGTATACCGTCGCGCCCGGCGCGGACATTTCGCGGATCCGCCTCCGCTACGATGGTGAACCGGCGATCGATTCGGCCGGCGTGCTTACGGTCCGCTCGGCTTCGGGTGAAATCACGGAAAGCGCGCCCGCGTGCCGTCAGTCCGGCGGCCACGGCGAACCCGTTCCGGTACCATGCGCTTTCCTCATCGCTGATCGCCATGTCGTCGGGTTCCGCGCGAGCTACGATCCTTCGCGCACTCTGGTCATCGATCCGCCCATCGTCTTCAGCGGATATTTCGGCGGCTCAGCGCAGCAACAAATCACCAGCGTCGCCGTCACCTGGACAAATCAGGTCGTGGTGGCGGGATGGACCAGTTCCACGGACCTGCCGGCCTCGAATGGCGCTCGCACAGCAGGCGGCGGAGGCGTGGATGCCTTCGTTGCCGCATTCTCGCCGGCAGGCGGCGCGCTGCTCTTTTGCACTTATCTGGGCGGATCCGGGGATGACCGCGCGTTCGGCGTTGCCGTGGATTCCGAGCTGAACACGTACGTCACCGGCTGGACTTCCTCTCCCGACTTCCCGCTCGCCGGGGGCCTGGACCGCTTTCCGGGGGGGGGACGCGCGACGCGTTCGTAACGAAGCTCAATCCAGCGGGAGCGGGCTTGGTTTACAGCACGTATTTCGGGGGCTCGGGAGTCGATTCGGGCGCGGCGATCGCCATTGACGCCGCCGATGAGGCCATCATCGCCGGGAACACCACGTCCACAGATCTGCCCGTAACGGCCACCGCGTTCCAGAAGCGCCTCGCTGGACAGCAAAACGCCTTCGTAGCGCGGCTGAACTCCGCCGGCAATGCCATTCTGGCCGCAACCTATCTGGGAGGAAACGGAACCGACGCGGCAGCCGCGGTTCAGGCGCGGGCGGACGGCCGTATCTACGTCGGCGGCTCCACGACCTCGACGAATTTCCCCGTCGCGTCCCCGTATCAGGCGCATTCCGGGGGCGGCCAGGACGGCTTCCTGACCGCAATCGCGCCGGACGGGTCGAGCCTTGTCTTCAGTACATACCTCGGCGGATCCGGGGGAAGCGCCGGACTTCCGGAAGAGGTGAACGGCCTCGCGCTGGATGGCTCCGGAGACGTGATCGCCGCCGGTACAACCTCATCGGCTGACTTTCCTGTCACGGCCGGCGCGTTTCAGACGATCTTCGGCGGCCAGACAGATGGCTTCGTCACGAAATTCTCAGCCTTGGGACTGATGGTCGAATCCACTTTTCTCGGTGGCTCCGGAACGGACGGCGTGAACGCCATTGCGCTCGATTTTCACGGTTATCCCCACCTGACTGGTTACACCGGCTCGACGGATTTCCCCACCCTTCGCCCTGCTCAAAGCGGCAACGCCGGGCTGATGGACGCGTTCGTGGTGAAAATGAGCGATGCTCTTGACGCACTTATCTTTGGCACGTATCTGGGGGGCTCGCTGAACGATGGCGGAAACGCGATCGCTGTCGATCCCGAAACCGGGATCATCGTCGCGGGCGAGACCGGTTCGCCGGATTTCCCGGCGTCCGGCGCCCTTTCGGCCGTCCAGCGCGGTACGGTGTCGGGATTCGTGACAAAGATCGGGCCCTCCTTCCACCTGGGCTTCGCCTTCACGCCCGTCTTCTTCCGGGATACGTGGCACATGCGCGGATCTGGCTCCACGAGCGCAGTCTCATCATTCGGGCTGCCGGGCGACATCCCTGTCGCCGGCGACTGGGACGGCAGTGGAGTAAACCGCATCGGCGTTTTCCGCTCCGGCGTCTGGTATCTCGACATAAACAACGACGGGGTCTTCGATACCGGCGATAAGGTTGTGAATTTCGGTCAGGCGGGCGATCTTCCTGTACTGGGGGATTGGGACGGCACGGGACGCATCAAGCTCGGCTTGTTCCGCTCAGGCACCTTTATTCTCGATCTCAGCGGCCATCTCGCCGGCGCGCCGACCGGGAATCAGGACGCATCGTTTTCGTTCGGCGTGGCCGGTGATCTGCATGTGGCCGGCGACTGGAATGGATCGGGTACTTCGAAAGTCGGCGTGTTCCGCGCGGGCTCCTGGCTTGTCGATTACAACGGCGACCGTGTATTCAACGGTTACGATCAAACCTGGGTCTATGGCGAAGCAGGCGATATACCGGTCGTGGGCGATTGGAGCGGCTCCGGCGCATCGGGCATCGGAGTGTATCGTGAAGGTCTCTGGATACTCGACTACGACGATGACCACGCGATGACCAGCTGGACATCGAACGAACTCGTCATGGGCTATGGCGGCCCGTCGATGATTTTCGTTCCATTCGTCTGGTAATCTCCGGCTTTCGCGCGCCCGGCCAGCCACAGGATCAAAGCCGCGATCGCAACCGGCGGAATCAGCAGGATCACAATCCCCAGATCGAAGACGCGCCCGCGCGCGGCGCCTTGCGCAGCCGCATTGCGGTAACACATCACGCATTGGGCAAGAATCGCGGACCAGGTCATATTCCCTGCAGATTGGCGTTGGAAAAATAGACGGCGAACAGCAGCACAATCCACCAGAGATTCAGAAAATGCGAATAGATGCTGACCGCGAGAATGTCACGCCCGCGCACATCCACAGCGACGTACGTCATCCAGCAGACGCAGGCGGTCACGCCCAGCCAGTGCGTCAGGGTGAGCGCGAGATACGTGGCGCCGAACGTGGTGCCGGGTCCGAAGCCCACCAGATATATGAGCCGCACCCATTCCACAACTTCCAGAAACTGGAATGTGATCCAGTTCGCAATGGCGATGGCGACCCAGCGCACGGCGGGCTCGAGTTCATCCAGATACAGTGCGCGGGCGCCGACTCCGGCCGTAACGCTCGCTGTGAGCGCGAATAACGTCATCGCTCCGACCATCAGCAGCGACGCGAAATGGAATGGCGCCGGCCAGCTCGGAGCATTGGTCCGCAGATAGAACATTGCCGCCAGCAGCGCAGCGAAGAAGGCCAGGTTCGCCGCCACCACCATCAGAGCCGCGCGCCGCGCCGGCGTGGCGACATGCTCCCGAACGATTGCGCCGACTACGCCCAAAAGACGAAAAGCCCCATGATGCCGAGCCAGAGCACATCGAGGAAGTGCCAGAAGATGGCGCTGACCACCACCATCGTTCGTCTTCCAGGCCCGAGTTCCCAGCGCAGCGCGCGGTATTCCACATACAGCACCGCGCACAACGCTCCGATGACGTGCGCCGCATGCGACCACGTGAGTACGTAAAAGAAGGCGGTGGCGGGCCCCTTCCCGATGTAAAGCCCACGGTGCTCCAGTTGGGTCCATGCGATGATCTGGCCCACCAGAAACGTGATTCCCAGAACGCAGCCGGCGGTCCAGAGCCAGTTGAATGTCTTGCGCCGGTTGTGCGCCAGCACGCGGCGCGCCGCGTCGATCAGAATACTGCTCACGATCAGCACGCCCGTGTTCCACCAGAGAATACGCGGGAGCTGGAAGTGATGCCAGTCCATGGTGTTCAGGCCGCGCCGCACTACCATCGCGCTCACGAAAGACGCAAACGTCATGATGCTGGCGCACATGAGCACGACGATTCCGGTGATGGATGCCTGGCGCGAGCCGCCGCGGTCCGGACGGTCGCGGTCATCTCCGCCGCCGCCGCCGGTGGGCAGATCGGGAGTCGTGGGGGGCGGCCCGCCGATGTTGGATTGGGTGAGCGTGGCCATGCGGGGCTTCAACTACCTTCTGTGCGCACAACGTCCGTCCGGGTGACCAGCTGTGCGCTGTCCAGATCCGTGGCGCAATGCCCGCACGCGTGCCGGGCTGTGCGCTCTCCCTTCAGTATCGCTAACCGCCCGTGAACGTCTGGT
Source organism: Bryobacterales bacterium (assembly GCA_027450225.1). GTDB lineage: Bacteria > Acidobacteriota > Terriglobia > Bryobacterales > Bryobacteraceae > BOG-234. The sequence goes on from DAIDJK010000463.1 coordinate 4,737, forward strand.
TGCGGAAACACGCCTGTTACACCGTGGCCGGAATATCCGGTTGATCCTGCATCCGAAAATCGCGGTCTCCGTGCGGACCGTAATCGTACGGACCACGAACCACAGGCCCTCTCCGTGACGACCATTCGAGCGTCGTCGCCTGCCATGGATTTTCTGATGCCGGTTTTCCCCACCGGATGCTCCAGAAAAGATTCGCCAGAAAAATCACCTGCACGGCCGCGAGCGCGAACGCGGCGTATGTGATCCACAAATGCAGCGGCATCAGTCCCGCCAGAAAATCGAAACTGGTGAAATCGGCATAGCGGCGCGGATTTCCCGCAAATCCTGCGAAGTGCATGGGCAGGAACGTCGCGTACGCGCCGATGAATGTCAGGTAGAAATGCAGCTTGCCCAGCGTCTCGTTCAGCAGCCTGCCTCCGGACAGCAGCGGGAACCAGTAGAAGGTAGCGGCGAAGATTCCGAACAGCGCGGCGATTCCCATAATCATGTGGAAGTGAGCCACCACGAAATAAGTGTCGTGGAAATACGCGTCGATCGAAGGCTGCCCGAGGAACAATCCGGAGAGTCCACCAGTGACGAAGATCGATACGAATCCGAGCGCGAACAGCATCGCGGTAGTCAGACGCAGTGAACCGCCCCACAGGGTTGCGATCCAGTTGAAAGTCTTCACCGCCGAAGGTACCCCGATCGCCATCGTCAGCACGGAGAATGCGATCGCGGAATAAGGGTTCATGCCGCTGGTGAACATGTGGTGTCCCCAGACGATCAGGCCCAGAAATGCGATGGCGATCGACGCATACACCATCGCGCGGTAACCGAAGACCGGCTTGCGCGAGAAGTTCGAGAGAACGGTGGAGACGATTCCCATGCCAGGCAGGATGGCGATGTACACCTCCGGATGCCCGAAAAACCAGAACAGGTGCTGCCACAGCAAAGGCGAACCACCGCTGTGGCGAATCTCCATGTCGCCCACCAGCAGCCCGGCGGGAACGAAGAAACTGGTCACGCCGCTCCGGTCGAAGAGTATCAGGATCGCGGCGGCCATCAGCACCGGAAAAGACAGCAGCATCAGAATCGCGGTCACCAGCCACGTCCAGCAGGTCAGGGGCATGCGCATCATCGTCAGTCCTGCTGTGCGGAGATCGATGATGGTCGAGAGGAAATTGATCGCCGTGAGCAGCGACGCCAGACAGAACAGGCCAATGCTCACGAACCAGAGCGTTTGGCCGAGTCCTTCACCTGGTCCTGCGATCGCTCCCACCGCGCTGAGCGGCGGGTAGGCGGTCCAGCCGGAGAGCGGCCCGCCGTCGTCTACCAGGAACGACGCGCCCAGAACGCCAAATGACGCCAGCGTCATCCAGAACGAAAGCATGTTGAGCCGCGGAAACGCGAAGCCGCCCGTTCCCAGTTGCGCCGGAAGCACGAGATTGCCGAATGCATTCACTGGCGCGAGCGTCAGCACGAAGAAAACCATGATCGTGCCGTGCAGCGTCATCAGCGACAAATACAGTTCCGGCGTCATCACGCCGCCGATGGCCTTTACCGGCCATAAGCTCTCGAACCAGGCTACCTTTTCGGACGGCCAGACTACGTGATACCGCATCAGAACCGAGAGCAGAACTCCGGCGATAACGGCGAACAGGGAGAGGAAGAAGTACTGGCGCGCGATGACGCGGTGATCGGTGCTGAAGATGGCCTTCAATGCGTCCGCGGCTCCTGCGCGCGCAGCCATTGCTGATATTCGGCCGGGGGCATCGCGATCAGCACGCTGTGCATCTGGCTGTGTCCCAGCCCGCATAGTTCAGCGCAGGCGATCTCGTACACGCCCGGTTTATCCACGTGAAGCTCGAACGGAATCTCCATGCCGGGAAGGATGTCCTGCTTGGTGCGAAGCTCGCGCACGAAGAAGTCGTGGATCACATCGCGCGAATGGAGCAGCAGCAGAACATTGCGTCCGGCCGGCGCTCGCAGCGACGCCGATACGATGTCATCTTTCCCATCCGGGTCGTCCGGATCGATGCCCATCGGATTGCCCCCGGAATCGTTGACGAACTTGTTCGCCGTGCGCCCGAAAATGCCGTCCGGCCCGGGATAGCGGAACGCCCACGCAAACTGATGCGCGTAGACTTCGATTCTTTCTTCCCCAGGCGCGCGCTCCGGAATCCTTGCCCAGCCGCGCGATCCCATGGCCGCGAGTGAAAGAAACAGGACCGCTGTCGCCGCGGTCCACGAGATTTCCATCCAGCGGCTTCCGTTCGGCGCGCGCCTTCCATTTCGTCGCCGGAAAATCAGAACGGCCGCCAGCGCCAGATGCACCCCGATGAATATGACTCCGGTAACCAGCAGCGTGACTGTGAATTGATGGTCCCACCCCGCTGCGGTCGCATTGGCGGCGGCGGGAAACCACGCTGGCCTGTACACGAACAGCAGCGCGCCCGCCAGCGCGACAACGATGAACAGCATGCCGGAAATAATCAAATCCGTCTTACTCAGTCAACCGAGGCAGCACGCGTTTCAACAGCTCGGTTAACGTCTGTTGAGCCTGCGCTCCCACGCGAAGTACTTCCTCGTGCTCCAGCTTGTTGGGCGTCACGCCTGCCGCAAAGTTGGTGACGCAGGATATGGCCAGAACCGTCATCCCCATGTGAACCGCGGCGATGGTTTCAAGCACGGTGGACATGCCGACGAGATCGGCCCCGATAGTTCGAAGATAGCGAATCTCCGCCGGCGTTTCATAACTCGGACCCGGCACGGCGGCGTAAACGCCTTCCGGCAGATCGAGATTCATCGCCTTCGCGGCTTCCCGCGCGATCTCCCGATAGCGCTTCGAATAAGCTTCGGACAGGTCCGGAAAGCGCGGCCCGAGCGATTCATCGTTCGGCCCCGTGAGCGGATTCACGCCCGTCAGATTGATGTGATCCGCTATCAACGCCAGCCGGCCCGGCGTGAACTCCGGATTGATGCCGCCGGCCGCATTCGTCAGAATCACGGACTCCACGCCAAGCAGGTCCATCGCGCGAAGCCCAAAGACGACCTGCTGTGGCGTGTAACCCTCATACAGATGCACGCGCCCCGCGAGGGCGATCACAGGCACGCCCGAAACGACTCCGGCGACAACCTTTCCCGCATGCCCGATTGCGGTCGATTGCGGCCACTCCGGGATCTCCTCGTAGGGGATCACGCTCGGGTTCTCGATGCAGTCCGCGAAACCGCCGAGTCCGCTGCCGAGAACGATGGCCACCACGGGATCCACCGGAATTCTCGCTTCGATGTATTCCGCCGCAGTTCCCATTCAGACCAGCATCCCTGCTATACAGGCTGACATGAAGTTCGCCATCGTGCCGGCCGCCACCGCCCGCATGCCGAGGCGCGCGAGATCCGACTTGCGATTCGGCGCGAGCGCGCCAATGCCGCCAACCTGAATCGCAATCGAGCTGAAATTGGCAAAGCCGCACAGCGCATACGTCGCAATCGTGAAGGAGTGCGGCGTCAGCTGGTTCCTGATCTTGCCCAGATCGATGAAGGCGATGAATTCGTTCAGCACCAGACGCTCGCCCAGCAATTGCCCTATTGCCGCGCAGTCCTTCCAGGAAACGCCCAGCAGCCACGCCACAGGAGCGAAGATGATGCCGAAGAGCCGCTCCATCGATTGCGGTATCCACGCCACGTGCGCGTGCGCCCAGCCGAAGATGCCGTCCGCGAGAGCGATCAGCGCGAGAAATGCGATCAGCATCGCGGCGATGTTCAGGCAGAGATGCAAACCGTCGCCCGCGCCCTGCGCCGCCGCGTCGATCACATTCACCGCCGTTTTTTCGAGCTTCACTTCCACGCGGCCCGCCGTGGCCGGGGTATCCACTTCCGGCTCCAGAATCTTCGCCAGCATGATGGTGGCCGGCGCGGTCATAATCACCGCCGTAAGCAGGTGCTCGATGTCGACGTGCGCGAATTTCACGTACGCCGCCATCACCGCGCCCGAAACGTGCGCCATGCCGCTCACCATGATCGTGAAGAGCTCGGATTGCGTAAGGCCCGGCAGGAAAGGACGAATGGTGAGCGGCGCCTCCGTCTGGCCCATGAAAATACTGGCGGCGACGTTCAGCGATTCCGCGCCGCTCGCGCCCATCACCTTCTGCATCGCGATCGCAAACGCCTTCACGATCCACTGCATGATGCCGAGGTAATACAGAACGGCGAAGAAGCTCGCGATGAAGATGATGATCGGCAGAACCTGGAACGCGAAGATGGTTCCGAGCGATCCGCTCGAACGGCCCAGCGTGTCGCCGAAGACGAACGCGCTTCCGTACTCGGCGTAGCCGAGCATCGCCGCGACGCCGGCGCTCAACGACTGGAACAGCTTACCGAATCCGGTCTTCAGAACCAGAATCGCGAAACCGAACTGAAGCGTCAGTCCCCAGAACACTACGCGCAGCCTGATGGCGCGCCTGTGCCGGGAAAAAAGCCAGCAGACGGCGAGGATGGCGGTAATGCCGAGCAGGCCCGTGAGCCGGCCCATCCGTGTTAGCTGACAACCTCGAGAATCAGTTCGCGAACTTCAGGCCGCGCCCCGGAGATGCGGAATGCGTCTTCCACCAGATCCGCCGCTTCGTCCAGATTCTCTTCGCCCGTATAGTACAGGCGGCAAAGAACCGAACCGGCGTCCACCTTCTCGCCGACTTTCACTTCGAGGATCGCGCCCACCGCCGGATCGATCGCGTCTTCCTTGCGTCCGCGGCCCGCGCCCATCATGGACGAAGCGCGGCCGATATCCTCAGCCATGATGGCGCTCACATAACCGGCGCGCGGCGAAAGGATCTCCCGCATTCCGGTGGCGTTCGGCAGAAGCTCGAACTTGTCGAGCGCCTGCGGATTGCCGCCCTGCGCCTGCACTACGGCCTTGAACTTCTTATAGGCAGAGCCGTCCATGAGCCGGTCTTCCGCCACCTTGCGGGCTTCTTCGAGAGATGCCGCCTGCTTGCCGAGATAGATCATGCGCGCCGCCAGTTCCAGACTCAGGCGCGTCAGGTCCGCCGGGCCGGCCTTCTGCAGCGTCTGCGATACTTCCATCACTTCGAGCGCATTGCCCACCGCGTATCCCAGCGGCTGATTCATGTCGGTAATCAGCGCCTGCACGCGCTTGTCGAGCCTTCGCCCGATGCCCACCATGGCCTGCGCCAGCCGCCGCGCGTCCACCTGCTTCTTCATGAACGCGCCATGGCCCACCTTCACGTCGAGTACCAGCGCGTCGATGCCTTCGGCCATCTTCTTCGACATGATGGAAGACGCGATCAGCGGAATCGATTCCACCGTGCCGGTCACATCGCGCAGCGCATAAAGCCGCTTGTCGGCGGGCGCGACTTCGTCAGACTGCCCGATGAAACAAAGGCCATGCTCAGCCAGCTGCGCCCGAAACGCCTCCACGGTAAGGTCCGTCCGAAAACCAGGGATGGATTCGAGCTTGTCCAGCGTGCCGCCGGTATGCCCCAGGCCGCGGCCCGAAATCATCGGAACCACCACTCCCGCCGCGGCGGCGATCGGCGCGCAGATCAGACTGGTCTTGTCGCCCACGCCACCGGTGGAATGCTTATCCACCTTCAGGCCCGGGATATCGCTGAGCGACACGGTCTGGCCCGAAGCAATCATGGCCTCCGTCAGCGCGCTCATCTCCCGATCCGTCATGCCGGAAAAGTAAGTAGCCATCAGAAACGCAGACATCTGGTAGTCGGGAATTTCACCGCTGGTGTATCCGTTCACCAGAAACTGCATTTCTTCCACACCTAGCTCTTCGCCCCCGCGTTTCCGCAGGATCAGGTCAACTGTCCGCATGAACGTTCAGGTTAACATGTTTAACCCACTGAAAGGAAAAGACAACGCGGCCGGGCGGGGTTGCTCGATACGGCGCATGCCGCCCGCCCGCTAAAATCTAGGCGCTGATTTCGCGCATATTTTTCGCGTCCCACCGGCACGCGCGCCGCTCGAAGTAACTGACATTCGAAAGCAGCGCCGGCGCCGCCGCGCGGAACCCGAACACCGCATCTTCCACAGCCGGCCTGCGCGAACGTACGGACTCGATAAAGCGGCGGTGGTGGTCGAGATGGTCGTTATAACCTGGAGGCGGCAGAAACTTCTCATCCGCGTCGGGCCGCATTGCGTCCGCGTTCGCCTGAATTTTCGGGTATTTCTTTCGATAATCTTCCAGATATTCCCGCTGCATCGCCGTTGTGAACGTGCTGATGGTGTAACCGGGTTCGGTTTCGCGCGGATGTTTCGAAACCGTCACATCATTGCCCAGCGTCATGATGCCTTCGCTGCCCACGAAGCGGAAACCGGACGTTTCGGTCGCGCCATCCACGAAATCCACCCGCAGCGCCATGTTGAATGCGGGATGCGTGTCGGTCTTCGGGTAATCGACCAGCGCCAGCATCACATCCGGCACATCGCGGCCGTCCTTCCAGAACCGCAGGCCCCCGGTGGCATACACGCGCTCCGGCCCCATCGAGTCCAGAATGAAATGGATGCCGCTGAACAGGTGAACGAAAAGATCGCCCGCCACTCCCGTGCCGTAATCGCGGTAATTACGCCAGCGGAAAGCGCGTTTGGCTTCAAACGGCCGCTTCGGCGCCCGGCCGAGAAAGCGGTCCCAATCCAGAGTCTGGGGCGAGGCATCGAGCGGAATCGAATACTGCCAGGCGCCGATCGCGGAGTTCCGATCGTACCAGGCTTCGATCATATTCAACTCTCCGATCGCGCCCTGCCGGTAAAGGTCGCGCGCCTTGGCATAGACGATCGAGCTCACGCGCTGGCTCCCGATTTGAATGATGCGGTCTGAATTCTTCGACGCTTCCACCACGGGCATGCCGTCGGCGATCATCTGCACCATCGGCTTTTCGCAATAAACGTCCTTGCCCGCTTTAAGCGCGTCGATGGTGATGGTCGAGTGCCAGTGGTCGGGCGTGGCGATGATTACCGCATCCACATCGCGCCGGGCAAGCACTTCGCGGTAATCACGCGTGGTAAAGAGATCCTTGCCCCAGATTTCTTTTGCATGATCCCGCCGGCCGTCGTAAATATCCGAAACGGCGACCAGCTTTGTCCCGGCCTGCGCCAGCGATGCGCGAATGTCGCCCGAGCCCTGCAGGCCGAGTCCGATGATTGCGACCTGAACATTGTCGTTCGCCGCGCGCAGCCTGGTGGCAAGCGCCGCGCCCGCGGACGCCTGGAGGAAATGACGCCGATTCAGGCTCATTGTGGCAACTCCGTTTCGGGCAGGCGCGCCGCCAGCCCCCAGGGGCGGCGGCGTGCGCGCTGCAGGCCGAAACTACCACCTTACACCCGTGTAGCGGCGCTTGCGGCTTACATGATTTCGTTGTCGTCCCGCACCGAAATCTTGGCATCGCCTTCCTTGCGATTCAGATCGTCGGCAAGAATCACCGCTTCCGCCAGATCGCGCATGGACCGGCGCAGCCGGCGGCTTTCGTTGCGCAGCCGCAGATACGCTTCTTCTTCGGTCAGGCTGTGCTTGTACTGCAGGATGCCCTTGGCCCGCTCAATCAGCTTGCGCGCCTCGAGCGTGCGCTTCATTTCGAGCGTCTCCGACATCAGCCGCGCGTTCTGAATCGCGATCGCAGCCTGCCCCGCCACAGCCTTCAGGAATCCGACTTCGTCATCCGAGAAGCTGCGCTCGTCGCGGGTGTAGATGTTGATCGATCCGATCACCTTGCCCTGCGAAAGCAGCGGCGCCGAAAGCAGTGACGCCAGTCCCGATTTGCGCGCCAGTTCCGGATATCGGTACTGCTTCTCCGCGTGGATGCTCGGAATAATCACCGGATGGCCTTCGCGGATCACGTGTTCGATGAGCGATCCTTCCATCCGGATCGGCATGCGGTGCAGATAATCCGGCGCCGAACAGCGCGCCGCGCTCACCATCAGCTCTTTCTTCTCGTCGTCCACCAGCAGAATCGAACAGATCGCCGAATCGAAAGTCTCCGCCAGCATCTCGGAGATCGTCTGAAGAATGCGGTCGAGGTAGCTCTCGGCGGAGATCGCCTGCGCCACCGCCGCCAGAGCCTCGAATCTTTTCGATGCGCTGATCGAATTCTCGGCCAGACGCGCCCGCGCGATCAGGCCACCCATCTGTTCCCCGATGAACGTGATCAGCGCGACTTCATCCGGCGAATGCTCGTGCTCGTGCCGGTGATGAACGTTGATAACGCCGATTAATTCTCCCGAATTTACCAGCGGAATAGACAAAAATGCCTGATAAGTGTCTTCCGGCAGCGAACGGAACGGCTTGAATCGCGAATCCGCCGCTGCATTCCGGGCGAGCGCGACTACCGAATTGTGCAAAGCAACCCAGCCCGTGATACCTTCGCCCATCTTCATGCGCACTTTGCCGATTTCAGCGTCGTGCGGCAACTGCGAAGCGCGCAAAACAATCTCGTTCGTCGACGTGTCCACCAGATACACCAGGCACGCGTCGGAATTCGTGGCGCTCATCGTTAACCTGACGAGCTCGCTCAGAACCTCCTCCAGATCCTGATCTGAACTTACAATGCTGCTGATACGGTGCAGTAACGCGACCTGCGTTCCATTAGTCTCCGGCATGGCTGTCATCTCTTGTTTCCTGTGGAGCACTCCCTGCGCGGACGCCACGTGGCGGCCGGGCCTTCGCTTGCGCGCAACTCGGCCGTCCTGAAACGGCCGTGCCGCCGTTCTTCGATGCGGCGTTCAATTAGAAGTGTAGGGTTCGAATGAAATGGGGGTCCAATTCATTTTTTGGATGGAGGTTATGAGCCGGAAAATGTCAGCGTGACAGCCGGATGACGGCGGACGCCCGCGCGCCCCGGCGATTCAGCGGAACTGAACTATTTCGCGAGGCCGCGAGCTGGTTCTTCCGTCATTTCCGTTTCCGCATCTTCCAGCCGCATCAACTCCAGCCGCAGCGCGTCCAGCATCGCATTCCAGCTCGCTTCGATCACGTCGTCGGAAACGCCCACCGTCGCCCAGCTGCGGTGATGATCGGACCATTCCACCAGCACCCGGACTTTCGCCGCCGTGCCCTTCTTCGAATCGAGCACCCGGACCTTGTAGTCCGTCAGCCGCACGCCGGCAATCTCGGGGTAAAGCGCCGAAAGGCACTTTCTAAGACAAACGTCGAGCGCATGCACCGGACCGTGCCCGGTCGCCGTCGCCGAATGCGCCCCGTCGTTTGCCGTCAGGTTCACGGTCGCCGTCGCCCGCGTCGCCACGTTCGCCCCGGCCTTGATCGTCACCTCGTAGCCTTCCACTTCGAAGAATTTCATCCCGGGCCGCATTGCGTCACGGACGAAAAGCTCGAATGTCCCATCCGCCGCCTCGAGATCGTAGCCGGCGAATTCGGCGTCCTTGATCCGCTCGAGCAGCTTCGAGCGCGCGGCGTCGGTCAGCTTCTCCGCCAGCCCCTGCTGCTTCAGCTTGTAAACCACGTTGCTGCGGCCCGAAAGATCGCTCACCAGCACCCGCTGGCGGTTGCCGACCAGTTCCGGCCGGATGTGCTCGTAAGTCGACGAGTCTTTCAACACCGCGCTCACATGAATCCCGCCCTTGTGCGCAAACGCACTTTGGCCAACGTAGGCCTGCCCCCGCGGAATCGCCAGATTCGCCAGTTCGGCGATGTAGCGGCATGTCGCCGTCAGACGCTGAAGGTTCTCCGCGCCAATGGTTTCATGCCCCATCTTCAGCTCGAGATTGGCGATAACGGACGCAAGATTTGCATTTCCGCAGCGCTCGCCGTAGCCGTTCAGGCAGCCCTGCACGTGAGTGGCGCCCTCGCGCACCGCCGCCAGTGCGTTCGCCACCCCCAGATCGGAATCGTTATGCGGATGAATCCCGATCACGCCGTCGAACCTTGCCCGCACGTCAGCCACGATCGGCCCCAGATAGTCCGTAATCGTGCCGCCGTTCGTGTCGCACAGACAAAGCACATCCGCGCCCGCCTTCTTCGCCGCCTCGAGCGTCTGCAGCGCATAATCGCGGTTGTGGATGTAGCCATCGAAGAAGTGCTCGGCGTCGTAGACCACTTCCCTGCCGTGGTCTTTCAGATAACCCACCGTCTCCGAAATCAGCTTCAGATTCTCTTCGAGCGCGATGCCGAGCGCGCGCGTCACATGCAGACCCCAGCTCTTGCCGAAGATCGCGATCACCGGCGTTCCGGATTCGATCAGCTCCCGCACATTCCGGTCTTCGTGCACCGGATTTTTTGCGAACCGCGTCGATCCGAAAGCCGTCAGCTTCGCATGCCGCAGCTTCAGTTCCCCCGCCGCCCGCGCAAAAAATTCGCGGTCGCGCGGATTCGATCCAGGCCATCCGCCCTCGATGTAGTCAATACCCAGCTCATCCAGCTTTCTCGCGATGACCAGCTTGTCATCCACGGAGAAGGAGACCGCTTCGCCCTGCGTGCCGTCCCGGAGTGTGGTATCGAACGTCTGAATCGTCATTTGTTTTCAACTGCGCGCCGCGGCGGCCGCTCTTCCGTCGGTTTTGCGGCCGCCTGCGCGCTCCTTGTTGCCGGCTATCGCTTCTTATTGCCGGCTGTTTATGCCTTTGCCGCCTGCTCCTGCGGCACTCCCGATTCCTTCTTCCGCTTGAGGAACGTCATCATCGAACGCAGCTCCGCGCCCACATTCTCAATCGGCTGATCGTGCTGCGATTCGCGCATGGCGAGGAACTTCCCGCGCCCGCTCTTGTTTTCCGCCAGCCACTGTTTCGCGAACTCGCCGGACTGGATCTCCGCCAGAATGCGCTTCATCTCCGCCCGCG
>DAIDJK010000464.1 GCA_027450225.1 Bryobacterales bacterium
GCGTCGATGGCGATCAAGGCCCCATCGAGCGCTCCCAGGAACAGACGATGGCCGAGAATCGATACCCCTCGAACAAACGGATTGATCTCGTAGGGGCTCTTCACCTTCTGCCGGCGCTGAAAGGTCCAGATGGTACGGCCGGTGCGCGCGTCGATGGCGAACACCTGGCCCGGCTGTCCCGTCGTGTACATGACGCCATCCACCACCAGCGGCACGCCTTCAACCAGATCGTCTCCTGGCATCTGCACGGCCCACTGAGCCTGCAGCCTGCCGACGTTCGAAGTATCGATCTGATTCAGCGCCGAATAATGGCGGCCTGCGTAATCGCCCCAGTAAGTGAGCCAGTTTTGCGGTTCACGGTCGGCATGCGCGAGGCGGTCGCTCGTTACTCCGCCTTCATCGCGGACCGGCTCGGCTGCATCCAGGGTATGCGGACTCTTCAAATACGCAACCACATTGCGGATATCGTCTTTCGAGAGCCGCTGGCCATAGTCGGACGGCATGATGGAGTGCGCTTCGGTTTTCACCTCGGCCAGTTGCAGACGGTCGAACAGATGCAGTTTGCCGTGGGAATCCACCATCTGAACCGAGAAGCTGTCCTGGTTCCTGACAACGCCGCGAAACTCCTCGCCGGATTTGGTTTTTACGATCAGCGTGGAAGGCGGCCGGCGGAATCCGCGCCCCCGTCCCCTGCCACCGCCCTGCATGGCATTCGGATCGAGAATCCTGGCTTCCATCTGCGCGGCGGGAGTGCTCTGCGCGTGGCTCAGATCCGGACCGACCGGCGTTCCGCGGCCATCGATCTGATGACAGTTGATGCAGCCGCCCTTACCGTCGAAAACGGCTTTACCAGCGGCGGCGTCGCCCGAGACGATCTCGGCCGAGGCGCCAGGCGCAGATGCATCGAGGCTCCGGAGATAAGCGATGATCTGCCACACCTGATCCGTGGGGATCTGCGAGAAGGCGGGCATGCCCGTACCTTTGATTCCGGCGCGGATATTCAGAAAGATCTCGCCATCCGCCGAGCCATGCCGGAAGCTTCCGCCGGCGAGCGCCGGACCACGATCGCCGCGGGCATCGGGTCCGTGGCACGCCACACAGGTGCCGTTGTAGAGTTGCTGGCCGGCGGCGATCGCCTGCCGATTGCCGAGGAAGGGATCTTTCTGGTTCTCGGGCCGATCCTGCTGGGCGACCATCAGGGCCGCCACCGCGGCGGCGATCATTGCGACAAATCCGATTGTCTTCACTTGTTCTCCCGCGACGTCCGGCCGCCATTTGAATTGAACAGCAGGGGCGCGAATTCGGCCAGGCTCATACGCCAGACCGGCCAGGTGTGCGCGCCCTGATAAGTAGTGAACTTCTCGTGGATGCCGGCCTTTTCCAGCGAATCAGACCAGGCTTTGATGCGTGGATACTGCACCGTAGTGTCCTGCTCGCCACAGGAGATCCAGACGATCGGGACCTTCGAGTTGAAGGCCTTCGCATTCGCCAGAACCTCTTTGAACCGCGCATCGAAATCGCGCGGCAGTCCGGGGCTGAAAATGCCGAGCGCGCTGAACATTTCCGGATGGCTGAACCCGGTGTAGATGGTGTGGCCGCCACCCATGGAAAGCCCGGCGAGCGCCCGATTCTTCGCGCCCGGCGCGACGCGATAGGCCGCTTCGATGCCCGGGATCACTTCCTTTGTCAGATATTGCTCAAACAGTTCGTTATTGTTGCCGGCGCCCGGCCCGCGGCCCGCGCCGAACGGCACGGCATGGCCGGCCGGCATCACGATAATCATCGGCTTAGCTTTTCCGTCTGCAATCAGATTGTCGAGAATGAAGTTCGCGCGGCCCGCGTTGGTCCACGATTCCGGCACGTCTCCGCTGCCGTGCACCAGATACAGCACCGGATATTTCGCGCCGGATTTCTCATATCCAGGCGGCAGGTAAACGACAATCCTTTCCGTCCGGTTCAGAACCGCGGACTTCTTCCACTCCGTGACGACGGTTCCATGCGGCACATCGCGAATGTCCCAGGGCGACGGCGACTCGGCCGGCACTTCCACGAGACTGGCGGAGGTTCGCTGCCGCAGTTTCACCACCGGGTTCACCGGATCGGCGATCGCGAGCCCGTCGAGGTTGAAGAAGTAGAGATG
>DAIDJK010000465.1 GCA_027450225.1 Bryobacterales bacterium
TGTGGTGGCGCTCGACGAGTTCGAGGAAGTGGCGCGGCTCAAAAAGAGCGAGCGCGGATTTGGCGAAGTGAGGATTGGGTGTGCGCGGCGGGGGCGTTCGCGCAGGCGCCGCAGATTACAGCCGGTGGTGTGGTGAATGCGGCTTCCTGGTCGTCGCCCGTCAGTCCGGGAGCGCTGGCGGCGGTGTTCGGAACAAATCTGGCGGCGAGTACGGCTTCAGCAGCGCCGCCCTATCCCACGCAATTGGGCGGGACCACGGTGACGATCAACGGCGTCGCCGCGCCGCTGGTGTTCGTTTCGCCGGGGCAGATCAATTTTCAGATGCCGCAATCCGTGACCGATACGGCGTGGTTCACCATCGTGAGCGCGCAGATCGTAGTGACCACGACGGCGGGTTCGAACACGCCGGTGACGTTCGCGGTCGGATCGATGCCGGGAATCTTCACGGCGGACCGCAGCGGGTGCGGGCAGGCGGCGGCGCTGAATATCCAGGCCGATGGGAGCGTGTCGGTCAATTCGGCGTCGAACAGCGCGGCGCCGGGAGATTACATCGCGCTTTACGGGACCGGGCTGGGGTTTGCGGCGCAACAACCGCCGGATGGGATGGGAGCCACGGGGCCGGCGAACCTGAGCCAGATGCCCGGACTCCTGCTGAATGAAACGACCGGCGTGACGCCGGTTTACGCCGGACTCGCGCCAATGCTCGCGGGAGTGGATCAGATCAATTTTCAGATTCCGGCGGGCACGCGGAACGGGTGCGCCGTGCCGGTGAGCGCGTCGGCGGGGCTGGCCAGCCCGCAGGTGACGCTCGCAATTCAGAGCGGACGGGGGCAGTGCGTCGACCCGCCGATCCAGTCCTATGGGCAGATTACGTTGAGCCACATCACGGTGACCGGGCCGGCTGGAACGGCGTCTGCGCCGGCGCAGGACAGTTTCAGCGCGATCTTCCCGGCGGCTCCGGGATTGCAGCCGCCCACGCCGGAACAGGTGGTGTTTGCGCCGGTGTACGTGGCGAATTCGTCTGCGGTGATGCCGGTCTTAATAAACGGAAATGTCTTCCTGAACAACGCGCCGCGGGACTGCGCGGTACCGGGCTACACGCATCTTTCGGCCGGCGCGATTCAGATTCAGGGACCGGGCGGCGCGGCGGCGGTGAATCCGGTAAGCATCAATTCCACCATCGAGGGCGTCGCCTATGCGCAGACGCTGGCGAGTGGTTTCGTCGAACCGGGAAAGTTCACGATCGCGGGTCCTTTGGGCGCCGCGGTTTCGCTGAACACGACGCTGCAGGTCGGTTCGCCGATTCAGCTTCAGACAACGTTCGCGCCAGGCGCCACGATCTCATCCAGCCAGCCCCTGACAATCCAGTGGACCGGCGGGGATGCCAGTTCGCTGGTGCGCCTGCAACTGTGTACGACCACATGCGATTACACGTATGCGCACGCCACGGACGGATCGATTACGATTTCGCCATTTTGCACTGGGCATTCGGTCGGTTCGGGCGGGAACGGCGTCGTTTGCTCGTTCGGAATTCCGCAGTCGTCGAATGCACAGATTTCAATTCAGGTTGCGCCGGCAAATCCGCAGGTCATCTCCGCTCCAGGGATCACCGGGCCTGTCCAGCTGAACTGGAGTTACACGTACACCTTCCTGGGACTCGCGCTCGGCCCGTGATCAGCCTTTGCATGCTGGTGAAGAACGAGGAGCGGACTCTGGCGCGCTGCCTCGATTCGGCGCGCGATGTAGCGGACGAGATCGTCGTGGTGGATACGGGATCGACGGACCGCACGCGCGGGCTCGCGGCGCAATACGGCGCGCGGATCGCCGATTTCGATTTCACTCCCGTGGATTTAGCGGCAGCGCGGAACTCCGGCATCGCGCTGGCGAAGAGCGAATGGATTCTGGTGCTCGATGCCGATGAAACGCTCGACCAGGCCAGTGTTCCTCTGGTGCGCGAACTAGCCGGGCACCATGAGAACGCCGGGTATTATTTCGAGCGCCTGAACCGGCAGCAGGATGCCGCCGCCCCCACCACGGATTACGCGGTGCGGCTGTTTCCGAACCGGCCGGAATACCGGTATCGCGGCCGCGTGCATGAGACGGTGGATGCCTCGATTCTTGCCGCGGGCGGGCGGCTGAAGCGGAGCGCCGTGCGCATTCATCACGAATTCGCAGCGGACGCGGAGGCGCGGCGGCGCCGGAACCTCCGCTATATCGAAATCCTGAAAGAGGAGATCGCGGCCGATCCGGCCGATTACACGCGTCTCGATTTTCTGGCGGCCGAGTATCACCAGCTCGGGATGTTCGATGCGGCGATCGGGGTGGCGGAGCGGATCGTGCTGGCGCGGCCGAACGATGCGCGGGCGCACCTGCACCTGGGCGCCTATTGTCTGCTGTACGCCGGGGATTGCGAGCGGGCGCGGGCGGAATTCGAAGAAGCGCTGCGGCTGAAGCCGGGCGATCCCGAGGCGCTGGCGTTTCTCGCGGAGATGAGACGCGGCTGATTACTTTGTTTCGAGTTTCGACAGCGGAACGTCCGTGTGGATGAAATCGTTGCCTTTCGAAAGCAGTGGTTCGCGGACACTCATGGCGGCGGCGTACGAGAAGCAGTCGCCGTAATTGAGGCCGGCGCGATGGCGTCCCTTGCCAAAGCGGCTGAATGCCGAGCGCGCAAGATGGGCCTGTCGATGATCGACCGCGATCAATTCGATATTTGCGCCGGCGATGAACTGATCGAGATCGCGCAGCCCTTCCGGGCCGTAGCGTGAGTCGATGACGATCGAGGTCTCGACAAAGGTCGCGACCGACATTCGGACCGCGTCAGCGGCCTCGATCGCTTCGATAAACGTACGCCGTTCGGGTTCGCGTTGCAGGATCGCCAGCAAAGCAGAGGTATCGATCACCATCAGTGCGGCAGGCCGTGATCGTCGTATCCGAGGATATCGTCGGCCGGTCTGGAGTCGAGGACCGGGAGATTCGCGCAGTGCTCGGCGATAGCTTCGAGCTCATCGGCAAGGCGGCGATTGGTACGTTCCAGCCGAACTCGCGCCAGCCGATCCCGAAGCGCCTTGGTCACCGCCTCAGTCTTGCTCTCGCCAGTGGCCCTCGCAAGCTCGGCCGCCAGTGCCTCTGCATGTGGGTTGCGGATGGTGAGCGCCATAGTGGCCGTGTAGCTTACGTTCTACATTGTATCATCGAGAATCAGGCCGGAAGTTTCATGACCCGCGACGAAGCTCTCTCCATCCTCCACGAACACACGAAATCCGAAAGCCTGCGCCGGCACGCTTTGCAGGTGGAGACGTGCGTGGCCGCTTACGCCGCGAAGCTTGGCGAGGACGAGACGAAGTGGCGCGTCACCGCTTTGCTGCACGATTTCGACTGGGAGATTCATCCCGAAGCGCCGGACCACCCGATGAAGGGCGAGCCTTTGCTTGCCGGGCGCGGCGTATCGGAGGAGATTCGGCGGGCGATCCTGTCGCATGCCAATTACAGCGGCGTCCCAAGGGAATCGGCGCTCGAAAAGACGCTGTTCGCCTGCGATGAACTTTCCGGCTTCATCTCCGCCTGCGCCCTCGTGAAGCCGACGAAGAAAGTTCAGGAAGTGGATGTAAAATCCGTGCGTAAGAAGATGAAAGACAAGGCATTTGCGCGATCGGTCAGCCGTGAGGACATCGTGAACGGCGCGGCGGAGATGGGCATCGATCTCGACGAGCACATCGCCTTCTGCATTCAGGCGATGCAGGCCAATGCGGAAGCCATCGGGCTATAATCGGGGTCTTTTGCTAGACTGTAAGTTCCCCCAGTAAGCCATGTTGCTGAGCGTCAAGGAGATGGAAGTTCGCAAGCTGCCGTTCGAGCAGGTTTGGCAGCCGGGCGAGATCGACTTCTCGGGTTCCGGCGCGACGCAAACCGCTCCGCTGACCGCGATCGGCGTGGCGGAACTGCTCCCCCACACGGGCGGCGAAATCCGGGTGAAGGGGCAGGTAAGGACGTCGATGGAGGCGGAGTGCGACCGCTGTCTGGGTCGCGCGGCGTTTCCCATCGATGCGCCTTTCGATCTGTTCTACCGGCCCGCGGAATCGAACGACACCGAAGAAGAGGTGGCGATCGACGAAGGCGAGGCGGAAATGGGATTTTATGAGATGCCCGGGCTCGAGCTGGAAGAGATTCTGCGCGAGCAGGTGCTGCTGCAATTGCCCATGCAACGGGTTTGCAGTGAGGCGTGCAGGGGAATCTGTCCGGTATGCGGCGCGAACCGCAACGAGACGGAATGCCACTGCGAGGCGCGCGCCGGGGACGACCGGTGGCGCGCGCTGAAAAATCTGAAGGTTTGACCAACTGACGGTCTGAAAGAGAAGAGAAGCAATGCCGAATCCAAAACGACGCCACTCGAATGCGCGCACGCAGAAGCGCCGCGCTCACGATGCCCTGCGCAGGCCCGCATTCGCCGAGTGCCCGAACTGCCATGAGCCGAAGGTGCCGCACCGCGCGTGCCCCCGCTGCGGCCAGTACAAGGGCCGCGAAGTAATCGAGACCGCCGCTGAATAATCACGGCTCGCGGCGGATCAGGGCCGAACAGTATTTCCATTCACGGACAAGTTCGATAATCTGTAGCCCATGGTCACCATTGCAGTAGACGCGATGGGGGGCGATAAGGCCCCGGGTCCGGAAGTCGAGGGCGCGCTGCGCGCTGCTCGGGAGTTTGGACATCGCGTGCTGCTGGTGGGTCCGAAGAGCGAAGTCGAGCACGAACTCGCGAAACACGGCGGGAAGAAATCCCTGCCGATCGAGATCGTGCATGCGTCGGACCGCATCACCATGGAAGACCATGCGGCGAAAGCCGCGCGTACCAAACGCGAAAGTTCGATGCACGTCTGCGCGCGGGCCGTCGCGTCCGGGCAGGCGGACGGATTCGTGTCGGCAGGCAATACCGGCGCATGCATGGCCATCGCCAAGATGGTGCTGGGCAAGGTGCCCGGCGTGGACCGGCCCGCGCTTTCGGGCGTTTTCCCCACGCACAAAGGCACGCCGGTGGTGGTGCTGGACGTGGGCGCCAATGTGGATTGCGAGCCGCAAATGCTGGCGCAGTTCGCCCTTATGGGCGAGGCTTATTCGCGGCTGGTGCTGAAAGTCGCGCGGCCGCGCGTCGGCCTGCTGTCCATCGGCGAGGAAGAACACAAGGGCAACGCGCTCACCCGGGACGCCACGCCGCTGCTGAAATCCATGGTCGCCAGCTTCATCGGCAACGTGGAAGGCCGCGACCTTTACAGCGGCCACGCGGACGTGATCGTGTGCGACGGTTTCGTGGGCAACGTCGCCCTGAAAGTCAGCGAGGGTCTGGTGGACATGATCCGCGGCATGCTGAAGGAATCCCTGCAGGCGACCATCACCCGAAAAGTGGGCTATCTGCTGGCGCGATCGGCGTTTACCGATTTCAAGAAGCGCGTCGATTATTCCGAATACGGCGGGGCGCCGCTGCTCGGCGTAAAAGGCGTTTGCATCATCCGCCACGGGCGGAGCGATGCCAATGCCATGAAGAACGCCGTCCGGGTGGCGGCGGATTTCGCGTCCAGCAACATGAATTCGCGCATCGAAGAAGAGTTGCGCGACGTCGTTAAGGTGTGAGAAGCCGTATGAGGAGCGAAGCCGCGAACCGGGGAATCCTGCTCCTCGCCATCGCGCTTGCGCCCGCCTGTTTCGGGCAAACCGCGGAAAAGTTCAATCACGCGCAGTGGACGGCCGAGTTCACCTCTTCCTCCGCCGCGCCGGGCGGCGAGGCCGTCGCGAAGCTCACCGCCAGGATCGATCCCGACTGGCACATGTACTCCATCACCACGCCGCCCGGGCCGATCCCGACCACGATCAAAGTGGTCGACAGCCCGGCGGTCGCGTCGGTCATCTACTTTGAGCCGCCGCTCGTTCGCAAGTACGATCCCAGTTTCAAGGCCGATACCGAGACGTACGAAGGCGAGCAGGTCTTCTACGCGCGCGTGAAGTTCGCCGCCGGCGCTTCGGGCCCGCAGACGGTCACGTTTGAACCGCGCTACCAGACCTGCAGCGGCACGTCGTGTATTCCGCCGAGAACGCGCAAGATAACAGCCGCCATCACCGTCGCGCCGGGCGCTGCTTCCGCCTTTTCAATGCCTTCGGGCTACATCGAAGCGAAGCCGGGCGGGACGACAGGTTCCGGGGCCGCGGCTGACGAAAGCGGGCTGGCGGGCTTTCTCGCGCTCGCCTTCGGATTCGGCCTTGCCGCCATCTTCACGCCCTGCGTCTTCCCCATGATCCCGATCACCATGTCTTATTTTGTGGGCGATCGCGGCGGCCTCAGCCAGGCGATCACGTTCTGTCTCGGAATCATCGTGTTGTTCACCGGCCTGGGGCTGGTGGCGACTCTCGCGCTGGGCCCGGCTGGCGTGGTGCAGCTCGGCTCGAATCCGTGGGTGAACGGGTTCATCGCGCTGGTGTTTTTCATTTTCGGGCTGAGCCTGCTGGGCGCCTTCGAAATCAACATTCCGTCCGGGCTGCTCACAAAGCTCAACACGGCTTCGGGCAGCGGCGGCTTCCTCGGCACGCTGCTCATGGGGCTCACATTTTCGCTCGCTTCCTTCGCGTGCGTGGGGCCGTTCATGGGAACGCTGCTCGCCGCCAGCGTGCAGGGCGGGCGTCTGCGGCCCGCGCTCGGCATGCTGGTGTTCGCCAGCGGCCTCGCGCTGCCCTTCTTCCTGCTGGCGCTGTTTCCGAACTGGCTCGGCAAGCTGCCCAAATCCGGCGAATGGCTGGCGCGCGTCAAGGTCGTGATGGGCTTCGTGGTGATGGCGGCCATGCTCAAGTACCTTTACAGCCTCGATGCTGTCCTGCAGACCGGCTGGCTCACGCGCGAACGGTTTCTCGCCGCGTGGGTGGTGCTGCTCGCCATGGCCGGTTTTTATCTGCTGGGGTTCGTGCGGCTTCCCGGAGTTTCCCGCGATACAGAGCTGGGCGTCTGGCGCCTGCTGATCGGCATGGCCTTCGTCATCTGCGGCATCAGTCTTGTGCCGGGGATGTTCGGCGCGCGCCTGGGCGATGTGGAAGCTTACATCCCGCCTCCCGCCGGTGGTGGCGAGCTCAACTGGATCGAGAACGATCTGGATGGCGCGTTCGCCAGGGCGAAGGCTGAAGGAAAAATGGTGCTGGTGAATTTCACCGGCTATGCCTGCACGAACTGCCACTGGATGAAGGCCAACATGTTCACCCGGCCGGAAGTCGCGCCAGTGATGAAGAATCTGGTGCTGGTGGATCTGTATACCGATGGCACGGACGCGGCTTCCGAGCGGAACCAGAAGCTGGAAGAAGACAAGTTCCAGACCGTGGCCATCCCTTTCTATGTGCTCTATGACGCGGACCGAAACGTCGTCGCGACTTTTCCCGGGCTGACGCACAGTTCGGATGAATATCTTGCCTTTCTGAATTCGAAGCCCGCCGCGCCGGGCGGAGCCGTGAACGCGAACGCCGCGCC
>DAIDJK010000466.1 GCA_027450225.1 Bryobacterales bacterium
ACCCGAAATGTGAATCTGACCGACGAATTGGACCGGTTTGTGGCTGCGAAGGTGAAGAGCGGTCGATATGAGAACGCGAGCGAGGTGGTGCGGGCCGGTTTGCGCGTGCTGGAACGGGACGAGCGCGAGTACGAAACGAAATTAGCTGCGCTGCGTGCCGCAATCGATGAGGGCGCCGGGAGTGGCATAGCCGAGGATGGGGTGTTCCGGCGGGTTCGGAAGAATCTCGGCCTTCCCGCGCGGCGGCGGTAAGGGGTGGCGGCGCTCGTTTTCTCTCGCAGGGCGGCTGCGGACCTGGCCGCGATCGGGGAGTACACGCTGGAGACCTGGGGCGCTGCGCAGACGACTCGATATCTGGACGAACTGGAAGACTGCTGCGTGCGACTGGCGGAAAATCCGAATCTCGGGCGGCAGTTCGACATTGTGCGACCCGGCTTGCGGCGTATGGAACGGGGCAGACACGTGATTTTCTACCGCGCGCACGAGGATGGCATTCTGGTGCTGCGCATTTTGCATGGAAGCATGATGCCCGAACGACAGATGATTGAGGACTGAGGCTGAACGGCTCGCCTCAATTGGCTGTTGGGGCCATGCGGACTGATTGACGGCCGGCGATGCCGCTTCCTGCCGGGCCGTTCGGACGGACTTTCATTGGGCTACTTCAATGGTGCTGGATGTGAAATCCGGGAGTTTTGAGATCACTTTCGAGCAGCCGCTGGAAATCGGCGCAACAAGAGGGCATATCGAAGAACAGATTCGTTGGAGCTGAACGCACGATCCGCCCGCCTCAGTACAATAGCGTGTACCCATGCCAGCGCCGCTCGAGCAACTCGTGGAGAAACTGCGCAAGGCCCTCGATGGGGATCTTACGTCTGTGGTGCTGTATGGGTCTGCCGCGGTGGGAGATCAGGACGAGAGCTATTCGGATTACAACGTACTCTGCACGCTGCGCGAGATTACGCCGAAGCAGCTGGCCGCGACGGAGACCGTTTTCCGCTGGTGGCGGGAGCAGGGAAATCCCTCGCCACTGCTGCTGACGGAAACGGAACTGCGCACGTCGACCGATTGTTTTCCGATCGAATTTCACGATATTCGGGAGCATAACCGGATACTTTTCGGGCCGGATCTGGTGTCGGGTCTCGAAATCGACCGTACGTTCTATCGCGCTCAGGTGGAGCACGATTTGCGGGCGAAGTTGCTGCGGCTGCGGCAGAAGGCCTCCGGTATACTTTCGGATTCAGAGGTTTTGCTGCGGCTGCTGGCCGATTCGATATCGACCTTCTGCGTCCTGATGCGGCATGCGCTGATTCTGACGGGAGACGGCAAGCCGGGGCGGAAGCGGGACGTGATCGAGCGGGCCCGCGAGCAGCTCGGCATCGACGCCGCGCCGTTCCTGAAGCTGCTCGATGTGCGCGAGGGGCGCGTGAAGGCGAAGGAAGTGAGTCCGGGGCCGCTGCTCGAGGCGTATATGAGGGAGATCGAAAAAGTGATCGCGGCGGTGGACGGGCTGGACGGCGCGCACACGCAGGCGATGGGAGAGATCGGATGAAATCCGGCGTTCTGGTAGCGGTTGTGGTTGCGCTGGCTCTGGTGCTCGGCGGATGCGAGTTCGTGCAGACGAGGAACCGGCTGGCGACCGAAAAGGAATCGATCAACGCCGAGTGGAGCCAGGTGGATACGGCGCTGCAAAGGCGCGCGGACCTGATCCCGAACCTGGTGGAGACGGTGAAGGGTTACGCGAAGGAAGAGACGACGATTATGACGTCGGTGGCGAACGCGCGCTCGCAACTGCTGAACGCGCAGTCGCCGCAACAGAAGATCGACGCGAACAACAATCTGAGTTCGGCGCTCGGGCGGCTGCTGGTGGTGGTGGAGAATTATCCCGATCTGAAGGCGAACCGGAACTTCGAGCAGCTGGAGCGCGAACTTGAAGGTACGGAAAATCGCATTCTCCAGGCGCGAAGGCGATATAACGAATCCGTGCAGAAGTACAACACGGATTTGTCGCTGTTCCCGGCGAACGTGATTGCGTCGATGGCGGGATTCCAGCGCGAAGACGCCTACTTCAAGACAGACGAGGGCGCGCGGACGGCGCCCAAAGTGCAGTTCTGAGCATCTCTTAAAAGAAGCGGAAAAATCATGAGTACACCCCAGGCGCAGCCCGCCACGCCCCATTTCGCGAATTACATCAACGGCGAATGGGTAACCAGCTCGAAAACGTTTGAAAGCCGCAATCCGGCGAACACGAATGAAGTAGTCGCGGTTTATTCGAAGGGATCGGCCGCGGATGTGGAGAAGGCCGCGGCGGCCGCGGCAGCGGCGCTACCCGGCTGGGCGTCTACGCCGGGACCGGGGCGCGGCGCCATTCTGTTCAAGACCGCTGACATCCTCGAAAAGAAGTTCGACCAGATTGCCGCGGAGATGACGCGGGAAGAAGGCAAAACGCTGCCCGAGGCCAAGGGCGAATTGCAGCGCGCGATCAATATCTTCCGGTACTTCGGCGGCGAGGGATCGCGGATGGATGGCGTGATGGTTCCCTCCGAACGCGCGCGGGTGCACGTGTTCGCGGTGCGGAAGCCGATCGGCGTGGTCGGCCTGATTACGCCGTGGAATTTCCCGGTCGCGATTCCGGCGTGGAAGATGGCTCCGGCGCTGATTGCGGGGAATACGATTATCGTGAAGCCGGCGTCGGTGGCGCCGCTGTGCGCGTGGCGCATTGTGGAAGCGCTGCATGAGGCGGGCGCGCCGAAGGGCGTGGTGAACTTCGTGGCGGGATCGGGCGGAGAGATTGGCGCGGCGCTGGTGAACGCGAAGCCGGTGAAGGCGATTTCCTTCACGGGATCGAACGACGTGGGGCACTGGATCCACCAGGAAGCGAGCAAGCGGCGGCTGCGGATTCAGCTCGAGATGGGCGGCAAGAATCCGACCATCGTGCTGGGCGATGCCGATTTGAAGATGGCGGTGGAGAACGTGGTGAACGCGGCGTTTTTCTCGACCGGCCAGAAGTGCACGGCGACGAGCCGCGCGATTGTGGAAGATTCGATCTACGACAAGTTCGTGGAAGCGACGGTGGAGCGGACGAAGAAGCTGAAGGTCGGCGACGGCATGCAGCCGGGCGTGGAAATCGGGCCGTGCGTGGACGAAGGGCAGATGAACACGGTGCTGAAGTACATCGAGATCGGCCGGAAGGAATCGGGCGAGCCGAAGTGCGGCGGCCGCCGGCTGACGGAGAACGGTCTCGACAAGGGCTATTTCGTGGAGCCGACGGTATTCGCGGATGTGAAGCCGGAGCACACGATCGCGCGCGAGGAGATTTTCGGGCCGGTGCTGGCGATCATCCGGGCGAAGGACTTCGAAGACGCGATGAAGATTGCGAACGATACGCCATACGGGCTTTCCTCGTCGATCCAGACGTCGAATCTTTCGAAGATGTTCGATTACGTGTATCGCGCGGAGGCGGGTCTGCTGACCATCAATCTGCCGAGCGCGGGCGTGGAATATCAGCTCCCGTTTGGCGGCACGAAGGATTCGAGTTTCGGCCCGAAGGAACAGGGGCCGGCTGCGCTCGATTTCTACAGCGATTACAAAACGGTGTACATAAAGTACTGACAAACGAATGAAACTCGGACAAATCCGTGTGGGCGGCGCCGTGACTGCCGCGATTTTTGACGATAGTTCGGCGCGGCCCATCCCGAGCCATACTGTTTGCGACCTCATCCACCGGGCGGATGCGGAAATGATTCCGCTGCCCGAACTGGCTGAGCGTCTGGCCAGCCGGCACACGGTGCCGGCGAC
Source organism: Bryobacterales bacterium (assembly GCA_027450225.1). Lineage (GTDB taxonomy): Bacteria > Acidobacteriota > Terriglobia > Bryobacterales > Bryobacteraceae > BOG-234. The sequence goes on from DAIDJK010000466.1 coordinate 3,796, forward strand.
GCCGCTGATTCCGATTTATCCATCGGAGGTGTGGGCGTCGGGCTGTACTTATGAGAGGAGCGCGTCGTTTCGCGACGGCGAGCATGGCACGCGCGAGGGTATGTACGCGTACGTGTACCGCGAGGCGCGGCCGGAGATCTTCTTCAAGGGCACGTCGCGCGTGTGCGTGGGGCCCGGGCAGAATATCGGGATCCGGTCGGATTCGAAATTCACGGCGCCGGAACCGGAACTGGCGGTAGTGCTGGGGCGGCGCGGGGCGATTGTGGGGTACACGCTGGCCAACGATGTTTCGGCGTGGGATATCGAGCGGG
>DAIDJK010000467.1 GCA_027450225.1 Bryobacterales bacterium
GGCGCAGGGCAAGGCCGTGCCGCGCATCGTCACCTGCCCCAACGAGATGGTGGCGCTGTCCATCGCCCACGGCTACGCGCAGAGCGGCGGGCGGCCGCAGGCGGTGCTGGTGCACGTGGAATGCGGGACCTTGTCGCTGGGCGGCGCGGTTCATAACGCGTCGCGCGGTCGCGTTCCAGTGCTGATCTTTGCGGGGCTTTCGCCGGTGACGCAGATGGGGGAGCTGCGTGGATCGCGGACGGAATTCATTCACTGGCTGCAGGATGTGCACGACCAGCGCGGCATTGTGCGGGAGTACATGAAGTACGACAACGAAATCCGCACGGGCGCGAACGTGAAGCAGATTGTGCATCGGGCGATGCAGATTGCCGAGAGCGAGCCCGCGGGGCCGGTATATCTGGTGGGGGCGCGCGAGGCGATGGAAGCTGAGGCGCCGGAGCAGAAGCCTGGGACGAAGTTCGTGAGAACGGGACCCGCGGCGCTGCCGGACGAGGCGGCTGAGGAACTCGCGCGAGCACTGATGCGCGCGAAACGGCCGCTGATCGTGACCTCGTATCTGGGCCGCAATGGGCGCGCGGCTGCTGAGCTGATCACGCTGGCGGACCGGGCGGGAATCGGCGTGCTCGAGGCCGTGCCGAACTGCGTGAATTTCCCGGCCGGGCATGCGATGCATCAGGGCTATCAGGGGAACGAGCCCCGGCAGAACGAGACGCTGGCAGCAGCGGATTTCATTCTGGTGATCGATTGCGATGTGCCATGGATGCCGTCGGTCAACCGGCCGTCGCCTGGGGCGAGAATCTGGCATATCGACATCGATCCACTGAAAGAGAGATTCGAGCTTTGGCATATCGATGCGGAGCGGGTATTCCAGGCCGATGCGGCGACAGTGCTGGCGCAATTGAGCGCGCGGATTCCGGAATCATCCAACGCCAATGAACGGCGGCGGTATTACGCCGAAACTCACCGCAAATGGCAGCAACAAATCGCGTCGAAGGAGCAGCCGGATGGGGACGCCATCACGGCTGAGTTCCTGACGGCGCGGCTGCGCGAGAAGATCGAGCCGGATGCGGTGGTGCTGAATGAGTCGATTACGAACTATTCGGCGGTGATGAGTCATATAGGTGATCGACAGCCGGGAACCATGTTCACGAGCGGTGGCGGGTCGCTTGGATGGAACGGCGGCGCGGCGATCGGATTCAAGCTGGCGCGGCCGGAAGCCGAAGTGGTGGCGATTACGGGCGATGGGTCGTACATGTTTTCGCAACCTTCTTCCGTGCACTGGATGGCGCGGCGATATGGGACGCCGTTTCTGCAGGTGGTGCTGAACAATCGCGGCTGGCGTGCACCGAAGTTGTCGGCGCTGACGGTGCATCCGGACGGGTTTGTGAGCAAGGCGAAGGATATCGGGACAGCGTTCGAGGACCCGCCGGATTACGGTGCGATTGCCGCGGCGGCAGGCGGCGCGTTCGCAAGGAAAGTCGAGCGGGCGAGCGAAGTGGATAAAGCGATCGACGAGGCGCTCGGGGCCGTGCGGACGGAGAAACGCAGCGCGGTGCTCGATGTTGTTCTGCCGCACTTATGACGGATGTTCTGACGCCGGAGCAGCGAAGCTTCAACATGTCGCACATTCGCGGGCGCGACACGGCGCCGGAAATGCGTGTGCGAAAGCTGCTGCATGCGGCGGGCTTGCGTTACCGGCTGCACGGCAAGGGGCTGCCGGGCAAACCGGATCTGGTGTTCGCGCGCGCGAAGGCAGTGGTTTTCGTACACGGGTGCTTCTGGCACATGCACGACTGCCGGTTCGGGAAGCCGGTTCCGGCGACAAACGCGAGCTTCTGGGCGCAGAAGCGGCGGGGCAACGTGGAGCGGGACCGAAAGAACCGCCAGGCGCTCGAGGACGCCGGGTGGCGCGTGTTCGAGATCTGGGAATGCGAAACCCGGGACGAGAACATGCTGGCGGCCACAGTGGCGAAGGTGGCGTCGCTGGTGCGCGGCGCACACTGCCCCGCGATGGTACCGGGGAAATTGACTGCGGGCTCCGGAAATCTGTAACCTCGTTCCAGATGCATTCCGGTTTGTGCCGCTCGATCTGCGCCGCTGCTGTGTTGATTCCGGCGCTGGCGGCGCAAACGGCTTCGCCGCCGGGCTTACAGCAGCAGATCGATCAACTGCGAACGCAGGTGAAGTCGCTTCAGACGGAGCTGGATCAGATAAAGAATACCCTGCGCGAGCAGAGCGCACGAGCGAATCCGGTTTTCAGCACAGCCGGCTATCCGTCCAGGGGTGATCTCAAGGCCAGGGTGGTCGTCTTGGAATTCTCGGACTTCCAGTGCCCATACTGCCTCGAATTTTTCAAGACCGCGTATCCCCAGTTGATCTCGGCGTACGTGAACAGCGGGAAAGCGCGTTATGTATTCGCGGATTTTCCCGGCGAGAGCATCCATCCGGAGGCGCTCAAATCCGCCATGGCGGGACGCTGCGCTTTGGAGCAGGGCAAATTCTGGGAGATGCACGATCAGTTGTTTCAGCGGCAGCGCGATCTTGGCGGCACGGGGATCAGCGATGCGGCGGGGGCTGTCGGACTCGACATTACGCGTTTTGAGGCCTGCGTAAAGAACGACAAGGTATCGGCCGACGTGCGGGCAACTGCGCAAACGGTATCTGCGCTCGGTTTGCGCGGCACTCCTGCCATCGTTCTCGGCATACCAGATCCCGCGGACCCAACGAAGGTCAAGCTGGCGAGGGCATTCATTGGCGCGCAGCCATTTGCGGTCTATCAGCAGGCCATAGACGGCCTGCTGGCCAATCAGGGTCACTGATGACGCGCAGGGAGTTGCTCGCGCTGCTCGGTTCGGCGCCGGCGCTCCTGGCTCAGCAGCCAGGCGGAATGGCGTCGCGGGGAATCGTACCGCAGCCCCGCGGCAAGCTGTCGGGCAAGCCTTTTCACGCGAGATTCACGGATGTGGCGGAAAGCGCCGGGTTGCGGTCGCCGGCGATTTGCGGACCCGTGGATCACGTGGACTACATTCTCGAATCGATGGGATGCGGGATCGCCTTCCTCGATTACGACAACGATGGCTGGCTGGACATTTTCGTTGTCTCCGCCACGCGGCGCGATGGTCCGGTAGCGGGCGCGACGAACCGGCTCTACCGCAACAATCGCGATGGGACGTTCACGGATGTGACGCAAAGCGCGGGTCTGAAGCGGCAGGACTGGGCGTTCGGCGTCACGATCGCCGATTACGACAACGACGGCTACGACGATATCTTCATCACGCAGTGGGGCCGGAACGTGCTCTACCGGAACAACGGCAACGGCACGTTCACGGACGTGACGCGCGAAGCGGGGCTGCTGCATGACGGCGTGCGATGGGGAACCGGCTGCACCTGGGTGGATTATGACCGGGATGGCCACCTTGATCTGTTCATCACCACTTACGTCGAATTCGATTTCGCGCAGGTGCCGCCGCGAGGCAAGCTGCCCGACTGCAACTTCAACGGCGTGCCAGTTTATTACGGGCCGCGCGGACTCGAACCAGGCAGATGTTACCTGTACCGGAACAACGGAAACGGCTCCTTCACGGATGTGACGGCGAGC
>DAIDJK010000468.1 GCA_027450225.1 Bryobacterales bacterium
ATCGCCCACGGAGAGCGCAATCAGATACGACGGGATCGGGTTGTCCATCACGAAGTGGCAATCGTTCGAAGGCCCCGCGTCCGGACAGTTCGTCGCGCTCATCACAGCCTTCAGCCCCGCCGGCGCGCGAACGTGCGCGTCATACGTCATCCGCACCGAAGGCGTATCCTGCACCGGCAGCCAGCTCCGCGCGTGAATCGCTTCCGATTGCGTATACAAAAATGGATACTTCTTGTCCGCCGTCTGTTCCGGGTCCAGCCATTGCAGCGCCGTCGCCGTCGGCGCGCTCGAATACCGGATGCGGACGTACTTCGTATCCGGCGCGATATCGATCGTCACCGGCGCACCCAGTATCGGATCGTGCTTGCCGATCGAAAACCGCGCTTCCCGGTACTTCGAGTTATCCGGCGAGACTTCCGTCTCGTCGATCTGCAGCCCCCGCGAATCCAGAATCAGTTCTCGCGCGTGCGCATCCATCCGGTCGATCGTCAGCACCGCCGTGCCGCGAATCGTTCGCTGGTCGAACAGCGCCTCCAGATTCAGGCTCAGGTGCCGAATCCGCACCTGGCCCGCATTCGCATAAGAACTCGGATCGTGAAATGCGATCCGCTCGGCAGGTTTCTGCGTACAGGATGTCATCGAAAGGAGCGCGGCGCTCAGCAGGAGAAAGTGCTTCGAATGCAATGGAAGTGGCTCAACACGCGATCTTACTATGCGCCGGAAAGCGGAACCTCTCTCACGCCCCGTTGTCCGCCGCCGGGCGCCGCCGCCCCGAACGGAACCCAGGCTGCATCGCACACCGCGGGTTATGTCGAAACAATACGGCAAAGGACCGGAAGACTCGCGCGAGCCGCGCGAATTCAACCAGGGCTACGGTGAACATGAGTTCGGACAGGATCGAGAGCGCTTCCGCCAGAGCGAACGCAACCGCATGCGAGTCGATGGCGGCCGCGAAACTCCGGGCGCTCACGAGAATCCGGGTGCTCACCAGAATCAAAGCCGCTGGGATCGCAACCTGCCACGCTGGCAGGGCCATGAAGGTTATCAGCGGCAGAACGAGTGGGCGGCTTCCCACAACGCTTGGTCGGACCCGGCTCACGAAGACGAGCGCAGCGCAGGCCGTTACGCCGAAGGCGGCCGTTACTACGGCGAGCCGGCCGATGCGAGCCGCGAACGCTGGCCCGGCTATGAAGGCCCGCATCGCGGTCGCGGTCCCCGCGGGTATCGCCGTTCCGACGAACGCATTCGCGAGGACGTTTGTGAACGCCTCACTCACGATTCCTGGCTCGACGCCGGCAACATTGAGGTCGAAGTACACGACGCCGAAGTAACGCTCACCGGTTACGTCGATAGCCGCCAGGCAAAACGCCGCGCCGAAGACACGATCGAGAACATCTCCGGAATTCGCGACATCCACAACCAGCTTCGCATCGACGCCGGCGACCTGCAGGGTCAGAACACGGCCGCGGTCGCCACCACCCCCGGCCGCGAACCCGGACCGAAATCGGAGAAGCGCGCGTCCGACACCGGCAATCGTGTCGCCTGATTGTTAATGCGGCGCCCGCCGCGCTCAGGCGTCTTTGGTTCTGAACCGCGCCGCCGCTCGTATGAAAAGGAGTGCCCCCGCCGCCGGAAAGAACAACCAGGGGCTCACGTACGATTGACCACTCCACCGTCCGTCGCTCCTGGTCCACAAAAATCCGGAGATCCGGCGATGCGGGACGCTCCTCGAACCGAAACGCCTGCCCATCGCCGGAACTCCGGCATCTTTTGAATCGAACTTACTGCTTCAGGCTCACCCGATCGATGCAAAGTTTGTTGATACCGCTCTGCGGATCAGGTCCAAAGTCGCGGTACCCGACTTCAATTGACAACTTTTCGGCATAGGCCGTTTTCATCAGGTCGTAAATCGGGTTGTCTGCGGTCAGACTTGCAATCGGCGCGCCGGTGTAAGGATCGGCGATACGTACGATTACCGTCTTGTTTGACGCATCGCGTACCGTGAACACGTAGAACTGCTCGCGGGGCTGAATCAGAATCTGGTGCACCGTGCCGGCAACCCAGGTCAGTTGAGGCAGCGCGGCTGGCTGCATCGCAGTCTTCAATGCAAGTGCGGGACTCATATTCGAGTCACCTCCCACAAGGCATTGCGCAGATCTGCGGCCCTCATCGAAAATCAAACGTGCCGCTTCGCACCCCTTCGCTATGCTCATGCGCACCAGCGCTTTAGCTGTGGGCGCCGGGAATCGCGCCAGCCGCAGCCGCATGCCGCGCCGCCCGCCGCCGCCGGAATCTGAGCCACATGGCGGCCTCTCTGCGCCGTCCGCCTCACCTTAGGACAAGGACAGTCATTCCCGCGCTACTCGAAAGCGTCACGATTCACCCCGCTCAAATGCCCAGTCAAAATGCCCAGTCACAATGCCCAGCTTCATTTGCGCGCAGCATTCCCGGGTCTGCGAAGCCCGGTACCACACATCACACGCGGCAACTGTGGTAACTCTGAATTGCAGTGCTCCGCCGGACACTCAACATTCTGTTCAGGCATTTTTACCGAACGAACCCAATCTGTTCCGAGCTTCAACGAAACAATAGCGTTCCCCTCTGGCTTCGGCATCGCTGAGCCACTGCCCGGCGGCCCTGCTTCTCCCCGGAACCACTCCCGTCCCGCCATCCACGCGCGCAGGTGGCATCGGTTCCTGGCGAGGCGCCGCGCGCCACCTCGGGCCCGTTCCGCGCCACTCGGTCATGTACCGGGTCGCGTTACAATCAGGAGGTACGAATCCGGGCAGCCGATCCCTGTCGCTCGTCGCCGAGTTCACAATGGATCGCCATGTCTACCCCCGCTCACGCATCGAGCCAATACTTGTTCTCCGGTTACGACCCAGGCTCTTTCTACGACGAAATGGTTGCGCCCAATGGCCAGCCGCGGCCGCATGCCGCGCCGATGTTCGAGAAATTCGCGGACATGCCTCTCGAAGTGTTCGAGGAGCGGCGGAAACTCGCGGATCTTTCTTACCTCGTCCAGGGCATCACATTTACCGTCTATAGCGACGGCCGCGGCACCGAACGTCTTTTCCCCTTCGATCTCGTCCCCCGCATCATCCCCCGCTCGGAATGGGACCTCATCGAACGCGGGCTCGCCCAGCGCGTCAAAGCCCTGAACCTCTACCTGGAGGACATCTACGGCCCGCAGCGCATCATCAAAGACCGCATCATCCCCCGCAGTCTGGTCTATTCCTGCAAGCACTATCGCCGCGAAATGGTCGGCCTCAAGGTCCCGCGCGATATTTACGTCCATATCGCCGGCATCGATCTGGTTCGCGATTCGCACACCGGCCAGTACCTCGTTCTCGAAGACAACGCGCGCTCGCCCAGCGGCATCTCCTATGTGCTCGAAAATCGCCTCGTCATGCGGCGTACCTTTCCGCGCGCCTTCGAGATCTGCGAAGTTCTGCCGGTCGATCAGTACCCTTCGGCCCTCGTCCAGATTCTCCGCAGTCTTTCCCCGCGCGCGGGCGAGCGCCAGGCCATCGTCCTGCTCACTCCCGGCCTGTATAACAGCGCTTATTTCGAGCACAGCTTCCTCGCCCAGGAAATGGGCATCGAACTCGTCGAAGGCCGGGACCTCGTTGTCGTTGACGACGTCGTCTACATGAAGACCATTCACGGCCTCACCCGCGTGGACGTCATCTACCGCCGCATCGACGACGACTTTCTCGATCCCCTCGCCTTCCGCGAAGATTCTCTCGTCGGCGTGCCCGGTCTCATGAACGCGTACCGCGCCGGCAATATCGCTCTCGCCAACGCCATCGGAACCGGCGTGGCGGACGATAAGGCCATCTACGCCTACGTACCCGAATTCATTCGCTATTACCTCCGCGAAGATCCCGTTCTCCAGAACGTGGAGACCTATCTCTGCTCCGATCCAGCCCATCTGAAGTACGTGCTCGATCATCTTCCGGATCTTGTCGTCAAAGCCGTCGGCGAATCCGGCGGCTACGGCATGCTGATGGGTCCTGCCGCTTCGAAGCAGGAGATCGCGGCTTTCCGCGAGCGCCTCGTGGCCGAGCCCCGGAACTACATCGCGCAACCCGTCATCGGCCTTTCCCGCTGCCCTTCCTTCGATCCCGCGCTCGGCTGCATGAGTCCGCGCCACGTGGATCTTCGGCCTTACTGCCTGTACGATGGTGACAAAGTGACCATCGTTCCCGGTGGATTGACCCGCGTCGCTCTCAAGCGCGGATCGCTCGTCGTAAACTCCTCCCAGGGCGGCGG
>DAIDJK010000469.1 GCA_027450225.1 Bryobacterales bacterium
CCAAACTCCTGGCGCACGATGCGGGCTTCGCCACGAAGGTCCTGGTTCTCGCCATCCACCGTGATCGTGTTGTGCAGTTCGGTCACCGCGCGCGGGCCGGCAGGCCGGGGCTTTCCCGGCGATGCAACGGGGGGCGGCTCATCCGGGCCGAGATCGAGCGCCCACCGCACGCCGCCTGCGTCGAAGACGAAATTTCCGAGGTCGAGATGCGTGTGCGGAATCTTGTTGTCTCCGCCGCGCACTGCGAGAAACGAGGCCGACGGATCTTCCCAGGAACCCCGGAATGTCGCAATGCCGGCGGCGTGAAACACTGCATCGAGGGGCCACCCCGGCAATTGCGGCGGACGGAAATCGCGGTCGAGCCACACCAGATCGTACGAGTCGTCGTGCGGGTTCCGCACCACCTCTTTCGCCTCGCTCCACGCATAAGCGGGCGACGCGTAGCGCCGCGCCATCCAGAACATCTCCGGCGCCGCGCCCAGTTCTTCCGGGCTGTCGCCGAAGTTGAACACGCGGCTCGAAGGCCCGGTCAGATAAATCCGGAATCGCCCGGTTCGATCCAGCCCGTGCGTGGCGCTCAGCCCGGAATCGGAGCCGAGCGTCGTCTCGAGCGTGGAAAACAACAGACACGCGTAGCGCGTCGCGTATTCCCAGTAATAAAGTCCTTCCGGCCACGCGCCATCCGGCGTGTAATTGCTGAGCCCATGCGGAATCGACTGCAGCGCGTCACGGAGAATCTGAGCCGCCTCGTCCTTCGCCTCATCCGCCACGGCGAGCGCGCCCATGGCCATGGCCGCGTTCGCCACCACGTTCCAGTAGCCGCGATCGCGCGTCCAGCCCGAATCGCGCGCCACCGCCATGCGATTCGCGCTCTGCGGACCCGGCGCCGCATCGCGCCCGGCGGGCTCATGCGCCACGGCCACGCGGGCCACGCCTGGCTCATTCTGAGCGGACATTCCCTGATACGCCGCCAGGCCCGGCGCGAGCCCCTTGCCGACCAGCGCGTCCCGCATCCAGCCGCGCTCTTCCGGCGTGAGCGCGTTGAAGAGCCAGTCATAGCCGATTGCGAAGGCGTGCGTCATCTCCGCGGTGTCGATGAAATGCCCCGGATTCCAGTCGAGAAAATTCGCCGCCGCGTTCAGTTCCATCACCGCGCGCCGCAGCCACGGATCGCGCCCGCTGATCCGGTACATCAGCGCCAGCGTGGTGATGCGCTCGAGCGCGCGCCGCGTCTGGCCGGAGAGCCGGTTGCCCGCCAGCTTGTACTCCACCGGCGGCGTGCTGAGCAGGCGGTCGCATTCCTTTTCGAACTCCGCATAGAGCTGTTTCGCCTGCGGAATCTCGCGGGTGGCCGCGCGCAAGCGGTCGAGATCGGAATCGAGCAGAATGATCCGCGGATGCCCCGGACGAAGCTGCCGGAGGGGATCGTCTTCGCTCTGGGCGAACGCACAGAGCGCCGCCAGACGCGCTATCATTGCGCGCCGCGAAATACGCTGAAAGCCCCTCACCACGATGAGACCAGTTTTGCATAGCCGGCGCGCCGCCAAAGTACGGAAACCGCCGTGTAAGAATACGTGCTTGCCCCCGCCGCGCGATCCTGCCGGCCCTGCTGCCGAAGCGGCGGCGCGCGAACGCGATCCGGAATGAACGACGCCGATATTCTCGAACGCATCCCCAACATGTCCGCCCTCGTCGTGGGCGACATATGTCTCGAATACCGCTGCGCGTATGATGAGGGTCTCTCGGTTCAGCCCGAATCCGGCGACAGCCGCCTCGCCGTGGTCGCCTCCGAATTCCGCCCCAGCCTTGGTGGCGCAATCGCGTCGGACCTTGCCGCGCTCGGCTGCGGACGCGTCGCCGTTCTTGGCGTCGCCGGCCAGGACGGCCACGGGCTGGAGCTTCAGAACTGCCTCCGCGAACGCGGCATCTCCACCGAAAACCTCATCCGCACCCCGGAAGCCCCCACGCTGACCGCCATGCGCTTCTTCAACTCGCGGACCGGCGAAGAGGACCAGCGACGGATCGACTTCATCGCCACCCGCCGTCTTGCCGAAACCCTCCAGCGCCAGATCGCGAACCGCTACCAGTCCGTTTTCGACGGCTTTAACTTCGTGTTCATCGCCGACTACGCCGCCCAGGAGCAGGGCGTCATCACCGAACCGCTGCGCCGCATGGTGGACGAACTCGCCCCCACCTACCCCGACAAGCTCGTCTTCGTTACTTCTTCCGACAGCGTGCTCAATTACCGCCGCGTGATCCTCCAACTGGATCGTAACGAAGCCGAGAACATGTCGATCGAAGTGATCGGGCGCGTCGATTTCGCCGCCCTGCGGGATCGCCTGCGCGCGCGACTGCTGGTCATCACCGAAGGCGGCCAGGGCATCGCCGTTTACGACGCGCGTGGCGAAGTCAACATTCCAGCCAGCCATCCCTATCGCTCCGAAAGCCGCGACGCCGTGGGCGCGTTCGGCGCCGCATTCGGCATCGCTCTCGCCATCACCCGCGACGTCTACCGCGCCACCGAATTCGGCAACCTGGTGGCCGCCATCACCGCAGCCAAACGCTCCGAAGGCATCGCCCGCCCGCACGAAATCCTCTACGGCGCCCGCTGATGACGGAGCAGACGACGCTCGCAATCGACATTGGCGGCACCAAGTTCACAGTCGCCATTTTCCGTTCCGATAAGATGGTGCGCCGCGAAAGCCGCGCCACCAATCGCGAAGGAGGACGCGAATGGCTGCTCGCCGAACTCGCCCCTCTACTGCGTTCGTGGAGCCGTGAAACGGCGCTCGACAACTGCGGCATCGGCTTCGGCGGCCCGGTTGACTTCGCGCGCCAGATAGTGGCCACCTCCACACACGTTGGCGGCTGGCGCGATTTCGATCTCGTCCAGGTCGTCCGGCAAATCGTCGGCGTGCCCGTCGTTATGGATAACGACGCGAACGCCGGAGTAGCAGGAGAATTCCTGTTCGGCGCGGGCCGCGGCTGCGATCCGCTCTTCTATATGACGCTCTCCACCGGCATTGGCGGCGGCGTGATCGTAAACGGCCGGGTTCTGCGCGGCGTCGATTCCTGGGCGGGCGAAGTGGGTCACGTGAACGTCCGCCCGGACGGTCCCGCATGCCTGTGCGGCTCGAACGGCTGTCTCGAACGTATGTGCTGCGGCCTGTGGCTGGAACACGATCACGGCTCGAGCGCGCGCGAACTGATGCAGCATCCCGAATTCGTGCGCGAGTATGTGGTCGATCTCGCGCGCGGCCTCAAAACGGTCTTAATGATTCTCAACCCGGCGCGGATCGTGATCGGCGGCGGCATCGCGAAGTCCGGCCCGGCGCTGTTCGATCCGCTCGACCGCGAGTTGCGCAAGCAGATGCCCGCCTGGTCGCGGGCAAGAACGGACGTGGCTCCCGCCGCGCTGGGCGACGACAGCGTGGTCTATGGGGCGATGGCTCTGGCAAGGCGGATTATGTGAGGAAATCACCGGCCCTCAGAAGGATCTCGCGCCTGTGATGCAGCGCTTGAGGAAGCGGGCGCAAATGCACAACCCGGGGTGGACCGTTCGTCGTTGCGTTCGTCCGCGTTGACCACCGGCCAGAAAATATAACTCCCTTTCGCCTCATCACAATCGGCCTGCACCGCCCCTGTGCCTCGCCACAAGCATGTTAGCCCTTGTTGCAGGAGCGACGCGTACGCCGAGCCGGCGGCGCACAGGGCCAGCATTCGGGCGAACAACAGAAGCAGGCAGTGCGGTGGGCCGCAACATTGACGCGCGGGCACAATGACGCGTGGCCATCGCAAAGTGATTCGCTCACCACAAGTCAGGGGCAGACGCACAATGACGCAGCAGAAAGAGACAACTCCAGGAGCGACCGCCGTGCAGGCGGAACACAAAGACGCTATCAGGCAGAACTTCCTCCACGTGGCGAAGAAGGCCGGACACGGCGCGCTGATCGGGGTGGAAGAGGCGGCCATCCTCGCGGCGGAAGTCGTCGCCGCTTCGATCACCGCGCCGGTCATGATGGGCGGGAATGTCGATCTGGAAACGGGGCTGCCGAAATGAAGACAAAACTGATCGCAATCGGCATCAGCGCGTGCGCCCTGGCCTTTGCCCAGTCCACGCCGGAAACAGGTCTGCGCATCACCGCGCAAACGCTCTCGAAGAACACCAGCCAGGCCGTATTCGGTCCGCTGCCGAAAGCGGTATCAAGCGCCGCCGTTCAGGTCTGCAACCAGACATCCGGCGCCATCACGGTACCGCAGGAGCGCATTATCCAACAGGTGAAGATGTCGCAGGGAGTTACCTTGCTCCCGCAGTCGGCGGCTATCGCGGTCGTCTCCGATCAGACGGGGAAAAGCACCTGGAACACCAGCAAGCGGTATGGGACGGCAATCGAGAACTCCATCGCCGATCTGGTGACGATGGGAGTTATTCATGCCAATGCCGTATGGGGCGCCGCTCTGGTGAGCGCAGCATCGGTTTTCGGCGTTGGCGTGAAGAATTTCGATCCAGCGGTCTACACCCACACATATATAACGCTCGCGAGCGCCATGCTGCCGAACCCGATCCAGCTTCAGCCCCTTGGCTGCGCCGCAGGATACGCGCTGCTCGAAGGCGACCCCGCAGCGAAAACGTTCGACTTCTCGATGCCGCTCGCCAATTAACAAACAATGCGGTGCGCCGCGAAACAATTACCAGACGATGGGCGGCGAAACAGCCGTCCGCTCCGGGCGCAGGTATCGCGACATACACCCACGCGAAGCTTCTGCCCCGGCGGCCCGGGTCAAAGGACCCGAGCCGCCCTGGCGAAAGCCGGGATCACCTCGCGGCGCCGGGAAGCGCGAAGGTAAAAATCGAACTCCCTGCTGCGATCGACACCATCTGGCGGCCGTTGATTGTGTAAGTAATCGGGTTCGCGCGGATGATGCCCCCCAGGTTCTTGCGCCACAGTTCATGACCGGTTGCGGCATCCAGCGCGAAGATGTAGCCTTCATCGCTGCCGCCGAAAAGCACGCCACCGGCGGTGGAGAGCACGCCAGCCCAGGGCTTGGTCTGCAATGGGTAATCCCATACGCGTTCGCCGGTCCTGGGATTCAGGGCGCGGATTCCGCCATGCCCGGGGTCGTCTTTCAGATCGATATCCGGAACGCTGCCGATATAGCGGTTGCCTGGCGTATACTCCTGCTCGCCCTTGCGATACACGCTGCGGTTCTCCCAATAAGAGAGGTAGAACAACTTAGTCCCCGGATTGTAGCTGGGAGAATACCAGTTGGTCGCGCCCTGCACGCCGGGCCATAAATAAGTACCTTCCGGCGTGGGTTCGGTATTCGGCAGCAGGTCGGGGTGCCCGCTGTCGTCCAGTCCTTTGGCCCAGGTCTGTTTCGCGAAGGGCGTACCGAACAGGAACTTGCCGGTTTCGCGGTCGAGCACATAGAAGAAGCCTCCGCGATGGGCCCAGTAGACCAGCTTCTTCGGCTGCCCGTGCCAGGTGTCGTCCACCAGCACCGGAACCTGTACGGCATCCCAGTCATGCAGATCGTGCGGGATGAACTGAAAGTGCCATTTCAGTTTGCCGGTATCGGCGTCGAGCGCAATCGCGCTGTCGGAATAAAGGTTGTTTCCGGGCCGGGAATCGCCATTCCAGTCCGGCGAAGGATTCCCCGTGCCCCAGATGATCAGGTTCTGCGCCGCATCGTAAGATCCGGTTACCCATGTGGAACCGCCGCCGGTCTTCCATGAGTCGCCTTTCCAGGTCTCGTGGTTCGCTTCCCCTGGGCCGGGAATCGTCCAGAAGCGCCAGCGCAGCTTTCCGGTCTTCGCGTCATAGGCGTCCAGAAAGCCTCGAATCCCGTATTCGCCGCCGGCCACGCCGGTTATCACCATGTCTTTCACGATCAGCGGCGCGCCGGTCATGCTGTAGCCGCGCATGCGGTCCGCAACCGGAACATCCCACACTACGGAGCCCGTCTTCGCATCCAGCGCCACCAGATGCGCGTCCACCGTACCCACATAAACGCGGTCGCCCAGCACCGCCACGCCGCGGTTTACGTCTCCGCAGCAGGTGTTGATCGGCGTCGGCAGCGCGCGCCGGTAGCGCCAGTAGACGCTGCCCGTGCGCGCATCCATTGCCACTACGTTGCTCGGCGGCTCGGACACATACATTACGCCATCCACCACGAGCGGCGTCGCTTCCACCATCAGGGTGGTCGGCATCTGGTGCACCCACTCGAGTTGGAGACCGTTCACATTGCTCTTGTCGATCTGGTTCAGTTCGCTGTAACGCCAGCCGCGATAGCTGCCCGAATAAGTGATCCAGTTGCCCGGATCGCTGGCCGCATTCAGCAGCCGGTCGAAAGTGACCTGAGCAGGAAGCGCCATGGCGGCGGCCAGAATCAGAGCAAGCAGGCGATTCATCGAAGTTTCTCCGAACTAAGTGTTTCGGACGGACGAAGCGTCCAAAGATAAGCCACCAGATCCTGCACCTGTTCATCGGTCAGCCTGCCGCTGTAGGAAGGCATGGCGGATTTTTTCTCGATCCTGAAGTTCTTCAACGAAGACTTGTCATAGGAGTGAAGCTGCATCTTCAGATCGACAATCTGGATGGTGTAGGTATCTTCGTTCTGCACGAAGCCGCGCACGTGCTGGCCTGAAGCGTCGTCGAAGCTCGCGATCCAGTATTTTCGTGGAACGCTCGCGTCGGGCGTTAGCACCGATTCTTTCAGATACGCCGCGGACCGGAATCCGCCCACATCCGAGAGGTCCGGCCCGAGAGAGCCACCCGCGCCGTTCACGCGATGGCATCCGGCGCAGCCCGAAGACTTGTAGACGGCGGCGCCCCGCGCCGCATCGCCCGGCGGTTTCACGTCCGGCTGGTGCAGCGAGCGAATAAAAGCCACGATCTGCCAGACGCGGTCGCCGTTGTAGAAAAGCCCCGGCATCTCGGTGCCGGGAATGCCCTGCGTGATGTTGCGGTAGAGATCGTCGTCGGTCGAGCCGTGGTAAAAATAGCCCGCCGCGAGGTTTGCGCCGATCCCGCCCTCACCGTTATAGCCGTGGCAGGGCGAGCAGTGGGAGTGGAAAGTTTCCCGGCCTGCCGCGACGTCCGCCGCGGACGTGCGGGGGTTGTGCTCCGGAATGGCGTTGGTCAGATCGGATTGAGCGGCGGCGGCCGCGGCGAATAGAAATGTGGCGAATAAGATGACGAGCGTGCGCATAGGCGCCTCGTCGGAGCATTATATTGCAGTCCGTGCGAGGCCCCGGTCGGCGCCGGGAAGATTCGCCTCAGCGCCGCGAGGCTGAAGGAGCGGTTTCCAATTCCTATCCGCCGAATTCGGCCATTTCGAACTCGAGTTTCCCGCCCACCGCCGCGTTCTCTATTGCGCCCGTAAGCCGGTCGAGAACATCACGCGTCGGATACCCGGAGCTGGACCGGATCGAGTCCGGCACTTCCATATCGAGAACCACCTTCGAGCTGCCCTCAGGCGTTTCCTTGCCGAGCACGACCACGCGCGTTCCGAGAAAGATCGCTTCCGCAATGTTGTGCGTCACGAACAGGATCGTGGTCCCCGTCTCCGCCCACACCGAGCGCACCAGCCGCTGCATATCGGTCCGCGTCCCCGGATCGAGCGCCGAAAACGCTTCGTCCATCAGCAGAATCTTCGGCTTCATAATCAGCGCCTGCGCAATCGCGACCCGCTGCTGCATGCCGCCCGAAAGCTGGTCAGGATATTTGCCGGCATCCGATTCCTGCAGGCCCATGTGCTTCATCTGCCGGATCGCTTCGGCCCGCAGTTCGCGCCGCCGCCGGTAATAGCCGGGCCGGATGCGGCCCAGCAGCCCGAACTCCTCCATCTCCGGGCCGAAAGTGATGTTGTCGAGAACCGTGCGGTCCGGAAAAAGCGAATACTTCTGGGGCACGTAGCCGCGATGGCGATCCGGCCGGCAAAGCTCGCGGCCTTCGATCAACACGCGTCCGGACTTCGGCTGCTCGGCTCCGAGAATCAGGCGCAGCATGGTCGATTTACCGCAGCCCGTCTGCCCGCAGACGGCCACGAATTCGCCGCGCGCGATCGAAAGATCCAGATCGTGCAAGACCTTCTTCGCCGCGTATTCGACGCAGATTTTATCGAGTCGAATCAGCTCGCTCACAGTCAGGCCTCGCGAAACCATGGATGCAGCTTCCTGTTCAACAGGCGCATCGAGAGATCCACCAGGAACAGCAGCAGCGCCACCCAGAGCACGTAAGGGATGATGATGTTCATCCCCATGTGCCTTCGCAGGAGCGCGATGCGGAACGCAAGCCCGTTTTGCGAAGCGATCATCTCGCCGGCAAACAGAAACAGCATCACGGCTTTCAGATTCAGCCGGATGCTGTTCAGAATCCGCGGCATAATCTGCTTGAGGACGATGGCGTAGCTGACGCCGAAATCGTGCGCGCCAAGCGTGAAGCCTTTCACGATCTGCTCGGGCGGTACGCTCTTCGACAAATTGAACGTGTCGAGAATGATCGTCGGCGTGACGCCGATCACGATCAGCATGATTTTCGAAAGCTCATCGATGCCGAACGCGATGAACAGAATCGGCAGCACGGAAAGCGCGATGATCTTGTCGAAGAACAGAATGAACCTGAGGAAGAACTGGCCCACTACCGGGAACATGGCCATGTGAAGACCCAGAAGGACGGCCGGAACCAGCAGCAGCATCGCCCAGCCGAAGCGCTTCGCACTGGCGACCGTGTCGGTCCACAGCATGCTGTTGAAGAAGCCCGTCGAGGCGTCATCGTCGCTATCGGCTTTGGTCAGCGAGTCCGTCAGTCCCTGCGTGATCTGATGCAGGCTGGGCACTACCTTGTCTTCGGGATTGAGCACGTGGCGGTTGCGCGCGGTGTAGAAGTACATGCTGACGCCCACCGCGAACAGGAACCAGGAGAGCGTCCACGCGGTAACGCGATTCGGCCGGGCGTCCACTCGCCAGAGCATCGGGAGAAAGCCCATCAGAGTTTCCCTCCCGCCGCCATCTGCATATAGTTGGCGTCGAACCGCAGGCGCACGCGATCGGCTTTGCCCTGCACCGCGCCGCCGGGATATTTGATCGCGACGTCATCCACGGATTTCGAATGCTCGCCAAGCAGCCCGTGGTTGTAGCAGAACTGCCGGACGAGGTTCATCTTCTGCTGGAAATCCGGGGACGTCGTGAAAGCCACAGCCGACTGCGGCGTGAAAAAGAGATGCGTGGTCGAGAGCATTTCCTTGTAGGAATCGAGCGAATCTTCCGAAGCCATCGCGATTTCGTGCAGCACCTTGTCGGTTTCCGGACCCTTGCCGGACATCTGCTTCGTGGTTTCGTACCAGGCGCCGGCGAGAGCTTTGGCAAACCGCTGACCCGCGCCATCGGACCGGTTGAGAACGTCGGTGCGGACAACCATCAGATCGACGATCTCGCCGGGGATTTGCGACGAACTGAACAGGATCTTCACGCCGGGCGATTTCGCGATCTGCGACACCATCGGCTTCCAGGTGACGACCGCTTCCTGAGAAGTGTCGCTGATGAATGCGGTTGCGATATCGGAGTCGGAGGTGTTGACCAGCTTCACCTGGCGGATCTTCGATTCCATGCCGTTGAGCGTCAGGGCGCGTTCGAACAGGTATTCGGAAACCGTCTTCTCTACCAGCAGAACCCGTTTGCCGGGCAACTGCTGGAGAGTGAGATTACGCCGCGCCAGCAGCGCATCGTTGCCGTTCGAGTAATCGCCCGTGATGATCGCCGTGGTATCCACGCCCGCGGCGGCCGGCATATCAAGGGCTTCCATGTTCGTCATTGCACAGGCATCTATGTTCTTGGCGACGAAGGCATCGAGGGAGGGCGCGTAATCGAAGCGTTTCACCTGAATGGTGACGTTATATTTGTCCGCCCACTTTTTCAGGATTCCGGACTTGCCCATGTAGTACCAGGGATTCCACCCCACATACACGGACCACCCGACGGTGAAGGAAGGCTTATCGGCTCCGAGGCACACGCCGGAGCCCAGAACAGCGATCAGGAATGACGAGAGTATGCGCAGAATCAAGGCATTTTCCGTTTGCCACAGCGTTGTGACGGATGAGGCGCACAGGGCCCTGATTGCGACGGGAAACCACGATTTTAACCCAACCGGCTTTCAGGACGAGCTATCGGGCGAATCGAATTTTTGAATTTGCCACCCGCCCGCCGCGTTTGTGATGCTATCCGCATGGTGGCCATCTGTCGGCGGGGAGGGGAACGCAAGATCGCGCTTGCCGTGATGCTGCGCCTCACGGCGATGGACGTGTGCTGCGGTCCACCGCGGTAACGGTTTGCCCAACAGAAGGATGTTGTGGGCGTTTCCCTGTATGAAACGAATTGACTGGCCCGGAGAGTTCCGGGTTCCCTCGTAAGCATTCAGGAGTCGTTATCCATGCCACAGACTGCAGCGGAAGCTGCCCTGGCGCCCGGCCAGTGTCTCTGGGAAGAGACGCTGCACGGCGGCGCAAGCTGGTCGCTGATTCTGAAGCGCGGCAATGCGCTGAAGATCGAAGACACGGAAGGAGGCGCTAATGTCAGCGCTCTTCTCTATAACTATGACTGTCCG
>DAIDJK010000470.1 GCA_027450225.1 Bryobacterales bacterium
GAATGGGTGCGCTCGCAGAATGGCGGCAAGGAGAAGAAGCCGACCATCGACATTGACGGAACCATACTCTCCGAGCCCTCGAACGAAGAGCTCGACGCCGCGCTGGCGTGAAGCGGGCAGGCTGGATCGCGACCTTTCGCACAAGACGTTGCCCGGTTTCGACCGCCGCGTGAAAATCACAGCTTCGGGTAGCCGGACACGCCCCGCGTGGCTGGCCTCTGAAACCGGAATGCCAGCGCTCCTCCTCATGTGGCGCTAAAGCCACCAAGGAGGAAATCTGCATGAAGTATCTGATGATCGGCGCTGTTCTGCTGTCAATCGCGCCTTTTGCCGCCAGCGCGGGAACGATATGCCCGGGCGGAGGCGGAACCGGGGCGACACCTTATCTGCCGGACAGCGCGGCGACCGGTTGCAACACCGTGATCACGATCGACGCGACCGGAACATCGCTTACGGTCGCGGTAAACGATTCCAATCCTTACGACGGCTCGGAGGATACGCTCGTCGGGGTCGTCAACAACAGTTCGAACACCATTAGTCAGCTCAGTCTGAGCGGCGGCAACATTTTCGGCTTCGATAATGACGGCATCTGTACGTTCGCGTTTGCGGGCAACTCATATTGTTCGTCCAGCGCGGCAGCGGGCGCCGATCCGCAGGATTACCAGGGGCCGACGTCGACGTTCACCATTACGGACGCCAGCAGCGGCTTCGTGAACTTCAGCCCCGGGATCGCGCCGGGTTCGTCCACCTACTTCAGCCTGGAAGAACCGCCGACGGCGAGTATCACGGGTTCGGTAACAGGCTCTACTCCGGGTTCCCCATCCGGCGTTCCCGAGCCGGACACGGTGGTGTTGATGCTAAGCGGACTTTCCGCTGTGGCGCTGGGGGCATGGCGCAAAAAGGGCATGGCGGCGGTTGATTGAGACGCTTGCCCGGCGCAAAACTGGACGCGGCCGCTTCAATGGGGCGGCCGCGGCCCATTCACGTTGCGACGCTCCGAGAGGTCGGCATTCTGGGTTCGTTTCGAAAATTTGAAAAAACTCAACCTCATTCATCAGGAGAAATTTGCGCGGCGGCAGACATTGCCGTGCGATGAAGCCCAGCGCAAGGCGCGATCCACCGTAGCACGGCGCGGCGCGAGGGAAAGTGCCTGCGCCAAATGCTTTTAAAGACCCGTACCGGGTGAAGTGCGCCCGATTGGGTTCGTTCGGTATTTTCTGAAAACCGTGCTGCGCACTGGCCGCGCGCTTTGCAGCGGAACGGCTTACGCGCCCGGTACGACAGGCTTAAAGAGAACGTACCGGGTGCGATTTCCGCTGCGCGCCAAAGCGGGGCTCAACGGCAGAATCGCGTCGAAAATAAATCTGGAGCGCCCGTGACTGCGGGACGGACAGCAAACTGGTCGCGGTGGCAGGCGCTTGGGTTCGTTCCGCAAATTTGAAAACCTGACCTCATCGATCAGGAGAAATTCTAAGGTCAGCACAAGTCGCGATCCACCGTAGCACGGCGTGGCGCGCGGGAAAGTGTGTGAGCCAAATGCCTGCAGCGATCTGCGCCCGGTGAAACGCGCCCGATTGGGTTCGTTCGGTATTTTCTGAAAATCGTGCTGCCCAACGGACGCGCGCTTTGCAGCGGAACGGCTTACGCGTTCGGTCCGGCTGGCTTGAAGATAGCGTACCAGGTTCGATTTCCGCGCGCCCCCGAAGCGCCGCTCAACGGCAGAAGCGCTTCGAAATAAATCCTGAGCCACCGTGACTCAGCCGATGGACCACTTCTTTCACATTGGCCAGCGGTATGCCCTGACAATCCCAGGGAGGAGTACTTTGATGAAGAGACTGTTATTGCAAGGTGTCGTGGCATCCGCACTTGCTGTGGGCGCGACCGGGTTGTGGGCTCAGGATCACCAGCAGGATCGCCCGCAGGATCAGCGATCGGCCGAAAATCGGACCTACATGGATTCCAATCACAGGCGGCACGAATGGAATTCCGATGAAGACAACGCGTGGAACCGTTACCGCGACGAGCATCACATCAGACAGTCCGAGTTCGGCAGACTCAACCGAAGACAGCAGAACGCGTATTGGAAGTGGCGCGGCGAGCATCACGACGAACGCCAACACGATTGAAATGACGCCGCAGGCGTAATGCTGATGGATGGGCGCGTGCGCAGAACGGGGCCGCAGTTTCCTGAGGTGGGCGCAAAGGCTGCGGCCCGTTTTGCGGTGAGCGCGATCCGGCGGCGAAAGCCAGCCCTCGCACACTCGTCCGCGTGAGGGCGGCCTAACTCCCGGCCCAGCCTTTGCGGAACTTCGGCCGCACCATCTCGGTGGCTTCGGGGCTGTTGGTGAACTTCATCTTCGCCGTGTCCCATTCGAGTTTGCCGTCGAAGTGCAGCGCCACCGAACCCGTCAGCAGCCATTCGGTAAACGGCCCGGTGACTTTGAAATCCGAGCAGCCCGGGTCGCCGCCCTTGCAGGCGCGAATCCAGTCCATATGGTGCTCGGGCGAGCGCGTGAGGACTTCGGCCGGAAGCTTGTAATCCTTCATGCGGTCGTAAGGCAGCATGCGGACGTTGGCGCCGTAAGTGTCGGTGGTGAGATAGCCGTTGGTGCCGACGAACACGGCGCCATTGGCTTCAGGACCGCTGGGGTATGTCTGGCCCTCGATGGTCATGGTGCTGGGAGCGGGCTTCTTCGGAGCGCCGGACGCTGTACGCTCGTAATCCTGATTCTGCTGGGATGCGGGACGTTTTTGATCGTCACCCCACGAACCGGGGCCGCCGATGATGCGCTCATCGGCCGGGATGCCGGCGGGCTGATACATGGTGGTGACCGCGGAATCGTACCAGAAGATCTTCACGGGCGCGAAGCCGCCGCGCTGCGGGAAATCGAACCGGGTGACGGAGCGCGAGGGGAACATCACCTTGCTCTTGTTCTCCTGCTTCAAAACTTCAACGCTGGTTGGCGCGGTCAACTGCAGCGCCATATTCACGGCGCCGAGAATGTGCAGCGCCATATCGCCGATGGCGCCGCAGCCGTAATCGAAGAAGCCACGCCAGTTGAATGGCGCGATCATCGGGCTGTAGGGACGCATCTCGGCGACGCCGATCCAGGTGTCCCAGTCCATGGTGTCCGGCACGGGGGCTTCGGCGGGCCAGTCCGGCTTGCCCTGCGGCCACACGGGACGGTTCGTCCAGGCGTGAACTTCCGTCACGTCGCCGATGGCGCCGGACCAGATGATCTCGGCGGCGATGCGGTTGCCATCGTTCGAGTAACCCTGATT
>DAIDJK010000471.1 GCA_027450225.1 Bryobacterales bacterium
ACTATAACCTGATGCTCTGCTGGCGCGGGCTGGGGAAGCCGGAACTCGCAGAGCGCGAGCGTACGCTGTTCGAGCGATTCAAAGCCGACGAATCAGCGCAGACGATCACCGCGAAGGCAAGACTGCTGAGTCCCGAAAATAACAATGAGAGACAACAGATTCACGACCATCCTACCGATTACAGCGCTCCTGCTCGCGGCTTTGCTCAAGCCGGCGGGGTTCGCGGCACTCGCTAGCCAGAGTTCGCCGCAGGCAGTTCGTTTCACCGATGTGACCGCGGCCTCCGGCATTCACTTCACGCACAATGCCGGCAAAACCGGAAAGAAGTGGCTGCCGGAGACCATGGGTTCCGGGGTGGCGATTTTCGATGCGGATGGCGACGGCAGGCTCGACATCCTGTTCATCAATGGCGCGGATTTCGTGGGCCGCGGCCGGCGTACGACCGCGGCTCTGTACCGGAATCTGGGCGGCGGAAAATTCGCAGACATAACGCGCGGCAGCGGACTCGATGTCGAAATGCACGGGATGGGCGTGGCTGTGGGTGATTACGATAACGACGGGCGCGACGATGTCTACATTACGGCGCTCGATGGCGATCACCTGTTTCACAACGAAGGGAATGGCCATTTCCGGGACATGACGAAGCAGAGCGGCATCGCCAACGCGCGATTCAGTTCAAGCGCGGCGTGGGTCGATTATGACCGGGACGGCAAACTGGATCTGTTTGTCGCCAACTACGTGCAGTGGACGGCGGCGGGGGATTTGTGGTGTTCGCTCGATGGATCGACGAAATCGTATTGCACGCCGGAATCATACAAAGGGAATTCCGTACGTTTGTTCCACAATCTCGGGGGCGGCAAATTTGAGGATGCGACGCAAAAAGCGGGGCTCGGCGATTCATCGAGCAAATCGCTCGGCATAGCGGTGCTCGATTACAACAATGACGGCTGGCCGGATGTGTTCGTCTCGAACGACACGCAGCCGAACCGGCTGTACCGCAATCTGGGTAACGGGACATTCAAGGATGAAGCGCTGGGCGCGGGCGTTGCATTCGGCGAAGACGGCTCGGCGCGCGGAGCGATGGGCGTGGATGCGGCCGATTACGACCGCGCGGGGCGCATGGATCTGATCGTCGGCAATTTCTCCAACCAGATGCTGGGGCTCTATCACAACGATGGAAACGGGCTGTTTGTGGACGAGGCGCCAAGGTCCCCTGTGGGGCGGTCAAGCCTGCTGAGCCTGACCTTCGGGCTGTTCTTCTTCGATTACGATCTCGATGGCTTGCCGGATATCTTCGCGGCCAACGGACACATCGAGGAGCAGATCGCTCAGGTGCAGCCGAAAATCCACTACGCAGAGTTGCCGCTGCTGTTTCACAACGACGGCGGAGGAAAGTTCAACCCCGTCGCCGCGTTTTCGAAACCGCTGGTGGCGCGCGGAGCGGCGTATGGGGATATCGACGGAGATGGGGATCTGGATATTGCGATCAACAACAACAATGGCCCGGCAGTGCTTTACCGCAATGACGGCGGGAACCGCAACCACTGGCTGGCTGTGCGCCTCGAGGGCACGAAGAGTAATCGGGATGGCATCGGCGCCGTGGTGCGCGTGAGAAGCGCCCAGGGCGCGCAGATGCAGATGGTGCATTCGGGGTCGAGTTACTGCTCGGCAAGTGATCTGGCGCTTACGTTCGGTCTCGGAAACGACCCGGTAGCGAACAGCGTCGAAATCGAGTGGCCGAGCGGGCGAAAGCAGAAACTGCAAAACGTGAAGTCGAATCAAAGGTTGGTGATCAGGGAGCAGTAGTGCACAGGCACGAGCCCGTCCTGCGGCTTTCGGGACTGCAGCAGGCGAAGCTGATTCGAGACGGCGGGATTTCGGCCCAGGAGCTGGTTCAGGCGCACATTGAGCAGATCCAGCGCGTCAATCCTTCGCTGAACGCCGTAATCGAACTGCTCGACGAGCAGGCGCTCCGTGCGGCAGGCGCCGTTGACCGCCGGCGCGCGCGCGGCGAAAAGCTCCGCGCGCTGGAAGGCGTGCCGTTTTCAATCAAGGATTCGATCGAAGTTGAGGGCGCGGTTTGCTCAGCCGGTACGCTGGGTTTCCGCAACCGGCCGAGATCGAGCCGCGACGCTACGCTTGTCCGGCGTTTGCGTGAGGCTGGCGCCATCCCGCTTGCCCGCACCAATCTGCCGGACCTGCTTTTCGCGTTCGAATCCGACAACCTCATATTCGGGCGCACAAATAATCCTTACGATGCGGAGCGAAGCTCCGGCGGATCAAGCGGGGGCGAGGCAGCTTTGATTGCCGCCTGCGGTTCGCCGTTCGGCCTCGGCAGCGATGCGGCCGGGAGCGTGCGGATACCTGCGCATTTCTGCGGAATTGCGAGTCTGAAGCCGACCTCAGGACGGCTGGCGCGCACCGGGCACCTTCCGCCTGCCGGGGGCTGGATCGAAATGCTGTGGCAAATCGGGCCGATGGCGCGGCGGGTAGAAGACCTCGATGCGGTGATGCGCGCGATCGTGGGTCCTGATGGCGAGGACCGGACTGTCGTGCCGATGCCATACCGGGATTCCGCGGCGGTGGATACCGGGAAGTTGCGCGTGCTGCGTTACGAGGAGATCTCCGATCCGGCTCTTTCGCACGAGCGGGCTTACGAGATCGAGATGAAGATTCTCGGGGCGGATGGTGGCGACGGCGTGCGCGAATATCTCCTGGAAATTGGAAGCACGGAAACGCATCCGTTGCTCGATGGCTGGCTCGGCAAACTTGAACGCTACAGAACCGACGCACGCGGACTCAGCTGTTATTGGCGTGAACTCGACGAGTTTCGCAACCGTTGGTTTGCGCTGCTCCGCGACTGCGACGCCGTATTGTCGCCCGTGTGCGCACACGCCGCCGTGCGGCACGGCGAATCGATCCGGGAAGATGTATTCCCGGGATTCGGCTACACCATGATTCACAACCTGACCGGCTGGCCGGCCGTGGTGGTTCGGACCGGGACGTCACCCGAAGGATTGCCGGCAGGTACGCAGATCGCAGCGGCGCCGTGGCGGGAAGACATCGCGCTCGCGCTTGCCGCCAAACTCGAAGCCGAACACGGCGGCTGGCAGGCTCCGGCGATGATCAGGTCTTGAACGGCTTTGACTTTCGGATTGATAGAATCTGCTGCGGATGAACCGCAGGTCTTTTCTCGAAGGTTCGGCCGGTATGGCCGCCGCAGCGTTGCTCGACGCGCAGGATTCGAAGACCACGTTAACCGCCGGCCAGGTGATCGATCGCATCAAGGCGAATGTCGGTGTGCCGTGGCGGACGGAGACGGTAGACACGATCAAAGCCGGTTCCGCAGATACGGCCGTGCGCGGGATCGCGACCACCATGATGGCTACGCTCGACCTGCTGCAGCGCGCGAGCGCCGCCGGCAGGAATATGGTTATTACGCACGAGCCGACGTTCTACTCGCATCTGGACACCACCGCCGACCTGGCCAATAACCCCACTTACGAATTCAAGCGCGAATTCATCGAGAAGAACCGGATGGTGGTGTTCCGCTTTCACGACCACTGGCACGCGCACCGTCCGGACGGCATCGCCCAGGGCATGATGCAGGCGCTGGGCTGGGAGAAGAACGCCGATCCCGATCATCCGCGCCTGTTCACATTCCGGAACCTGACTCTCGGCGAACTCGCCGCGCAGATGCAGAAGAAGCTGAACGACCGGACCATGCGCGGGGTTGGCAATCCCGCCACGCCCGTCCGCCGCGTGGCGGCGAACTGGGGATACACGGATCAGAAGGGCGGGATCCGCGCCTTGTCACAACCGGACGTGGACGTTCTCGTCGCCGGCGAGTCCCGCGAATGGGAAGTTGTGGAATTCGCCCAGGACACGATTGCTTCCGGCAGGAAAAAAGGTCTCATTCTGCTCGGCCATGTAGTCTCCGAGGAGGAAGGAATGCGCTATTGCGCCGAGTGGCTGAAAGGCTTCATCCCGGAAGTTCCGATCGAATTCATCCGAGCCGGCGAGCCCTTCTGGCGGCCTGTCTGACGCCACGGGCAAGGAACCTTTCCTACCACAAGTACTGGAACTAGTACATCTTAACCGCCTCTGTAACAAACTTTTCACAAGGCCGTCATCTGGTATCTAAGCCTGCGTCCCTAGACTGAGAACTTCCGGACCCCGGTGTGCGGACTCGGTCGCCTGCGCTCCAGTGCTGCGCCGAACCAATCCTCGCCACCGTATGGCTTCGAGGGTTAGCGTCAACCGGCGGCAGCATCGCCGGCATTTTACTCAGGAGAAGTGCATGAAGTTCAGTAAGTTGTCCGCGCGCCGGACATCCGTGCTGATGACCGCCGTGATGGCGGCGGCCGGTCTCGCGGGGGCGCAGACGCAGTCTGACAGCGACGAAATCACGCGGCTGAAAGCCCAGCTGGCGGCACAGCAGAAGCAGTTGGAGACGCTCCAGCACATGATGGAGCAGCAGCAGCAACTGCTCGAAAAGGCGGTGAGTTCCAATCCGGCGCAACAGCCTGCCCCACGCCCAAATCTGGGCGCGGTGGCGAGTTTGACGCCTGTCGTACCCGCGCCCGCCCCTGCCGCGATCCCGGCTATTCCGGAGCCGGCGCCTCAGAAGACGACCACCGCGCCCGGCAATCCGTGTGAAGCGAACGAGCAGGCCGGCAATGTGGTGCCGCCCTACCTGCGGCTGGGCAGCACGTGCATGATTCCCATCGGCTTTATGGATCTGACGGGCGTCTGGCGGAACATCAACGCCGGTTCAGGCATCGGAACGAACTTCGCGAGCGTTCCTTATAACAACACGGC
This sequence comes from Bryobacterales bacterium, assembly GCA_027450225.1. Lineage (GTDB taxonomy): Bacteria > Acidobacteriota > Terriglobia > Bryobacterales > Bryobacteraceae > BOG-234. Next base: position 4,822 of record DAIDJK010000471.1, read on the forward strand.
GAATGCCCACAATTCGGAGTTTCGTTTCAGCCCCCAGAACAGCCGTATCGGTTTCCGAATCGATGGCGACTGGAAGGGAACTCACGTCATCGGCTACAACGAAATGGACTTTCTCGGCACGAGCGGCGCGAACAACATTGGAATTACCAACGGCGCCTTCGTTCCCCGTCTTCGCCTGTTCTGGGTGGACGTGAGGAAAGACAAGTGGGAATTTCTCGCGGGGCAAAGCTGGACCATGCTGACGCCCAACCGCAAAGGCATCTCCCCACTTCCGGGCGATATCTTCTATGGACAGGAGATGGACGTGAACTACCTCGTCGGCCTGACCTGGTCGCGCCAACCGGGAGTCCGCGTTCTTTATCACCCGACGGACACGCTGACTTTCGGTCTTTCGCTAGAAAACCCCGATCAGCAGATCGGCGGCTCGGCCGGCGCTCCGATTCCAACGCTTCCAGCCGCCCTCACGTCACTCGCGGGATCGCAGATCGACAACGCAACCAACGTTCTGAACACCCCGAACCTTGTGCCGGACATCATTTTCAAGGTTGCGTGGGATCCGAGCGCGCGGGCGCACTTTGAGATCGCGGGCCTCGACCGCACGTTCCGAATCTGGGACCCCGCAACCAACCAGCACTCCACCAAAGCCGCGGGCGGCGTGACGTACGGCGTCAACGTCGAAGCCGTGAAAAACCTGCGCGTCATCAGCAATGGGTTCTGGAGCGATGGCGGCGGCCGCTATATGTTCGGGACGGTGCCGGATTTCATCGTACGGCCGAATGGAGCAATCAGCCCGATTCACTCTGGAGGCACCACGGATGGTTTCGAAGCAACTTTCGGCAATACGCTGTTCTACGCCTACTACGGCCTTGCCTTCGCCGAGCGGAATTTCGCCTATGACGCCAATGGCACATCGCTGATCGGCTATGGGTACCACGGATCGGCAAACAGCAACAACCGCACGATGCAGGAAATCACGCCGGGCATCATCCAGACCTTCTGGAAGAGCCCGCGCTACGGGGCGCTCAGCCTGATCACCCAGTACGAGTACTTCCTGCGCGCTCCCTGGTTCGTAACGCTGGGTGCGCCCAAGTCCGCGCACGACAGCGCGATCTACGTGGATCTCCGGTATACGCTGCCCGGCAGTATGCCGAACTTCTAAACGGTTCGTAACTGAATTGAAACATTGGGGTGGCACACTTGAAGTGTGCCGCCCCTTCGATATCGAGGGGGAAAAATTCTATGAAGAAACTGGCAATTGCCGGGCTGGCTGCGCTGCCGGTCCTGTTCGTCTCGCAAGCGTTTGCGGCGGAAACCATTAATGCCGCCGGAGCTACTTTTCCGGCTCCCATTTATCAGAAGTGGTTCGAGGAGTTTCATAAGCTCCACCCTGACGTTCAGATCAACTATCAGCCGATCGGATCGGGCGGCGGAATCAAGCAGCTGACCGAGGGAACCGTCGATTTCGGCGCTTCCGACATGCCGATGACGGACCAGCAGATCGGCGCCATGAAGGTGCATCCCCTGCATTTTCCGACTGTGCTTGGCGGAGTGGTGCTCACGTATAACATTCCAGGTGTTTCTCAGTCGCTGAAGTTCACGCCGGATGTCATCGCTGGTATCTATCTGGGCCAGATCACGAAATGGAACGACAGTAAAATTAAAGCGCAGAATCCGGGTTTGAATCTGCCCGGCAGCGACATTGTCGTGGTTCATCGCTCGGACGGGAGCGGTACTACGTTCGTCTTTACGGATTACCTGTCCAAGGTAAGCGGCGAATGGAAGGGCAAGGTTGGGGCGAATACTTCAGTGCAGTGGCCCGCGGGGCTGGGCGGCAAGGGTAACGACGGCGTCGCCGGTCTGGTGAAGCAGACGCCGGGCTCCGTTGGCTACGTCGAGCTGATCTACGCGGTGAATAACCACATGCCGTACGGTCAGGTGAAAAATGCGGCCGGCAAGTACGTTACGGCGAGTTTCGACACCGTGACCGCGGCAGCGGCAAGCGTAAAGGATATGCCGAGGGATTTCCGCGTTTCCATCACCAATGCTCCCGGCGCGGGCGCCTATCCGATATCCACATTCACGTGGCTGCTGATTCCGAGCCGGATTGCCGATGCGAACAAACGTAACGAAATCGCGGAATTCCTCAAGTGGATGCTCGGCCCCGGCCAGAAGGATGCCCAGCCGCTCAGCTATGCGCCACTGCCCAAATCGGTGGTGAACGCCGAGATGAAGCAGATCGCCGATATCAAATAATATCCATGGCCACCGCTCCCCCCGCCGTTCTGCCGCCGCCCTCGAAGACCTACAGTGCCCGGCTGCGCGGCGGGGATGAAGTGGCGTGGGCCATCACTCTGTTTTTCGCTTCTGTGGTGCTCGCCATCACGGCTCTGCTGGTTTACGAACTGTGGATCTGGGGCCTGCCGGCCGAGAAAAAGTTCGGATTCGGCTTCCTCACGTCCAGGATGTGGAATCCGGTGGAAGAACAGTTCGGGGCGCTGCCGTTCATCTACGGCACGGTTCTGACGTCGGTCATCGCTCTTTTCATCTCCGTTCCTCTCGGCGTCGGGGCTGCGATTTACCTTTCGGAGCTGGCCGTTCCGAAGCTCTCGAACAGCCTCACCTTTCTTGTGGAACTGCTTGCCGCGGTGCCCAGCGTCATCTTCGGTCTGCTCGCGATCTTTACGCTGGTGCCGCTGATGCGCGATTATGTCGAGCCCGGGCTGAAAGCAGCGTTCGGATTCATTCCGCTGTTCTCCGGTCCGACCTATGGCGTCGGGTATCTGACGGCGGGCGTAATTCTCGCCATCATGACATTCCCGTTCATCATCTCCGTCTCGCGCGAAGCGTTGCTCTCGGTGCCGCGCGAGCAGCGCGAGGCCGCCTTGGCGCTGGGCGCGACGAAGTGGGAATCGACTTATCAGGTAGTAGTCCCGTTCGCGAAACTCGGCATCATGGGCTCCATTTTTCTTGGCCTCGCGCGCGCTCTGGGGGAAACCATGGCGGTCACGATGGTGATCGGCAACGATCCGAGCATCCACGCTTCGCTGTTCGCGCCCGGCTATACGATCGCGGCAGTGATCGCGAACGAATTTACGGAGGCGACCGGTAATGTGTATCCGGCGGCTCTGGTTGAACTGGGGCTTGTCCTGTTTCTGATCACGATCGTAATCAATGGTCTGGCGCGGCTGCTGATTATCGTGACCAGCGGAAAGGGCACGGCGAAAGCGTGACGGCCAGTCCGGCGATTGCTCCCCTGTCCGGCCGCAACAGGCGGCGGCACGCGGTAAACAATGTAATGCTCACGCTGACGGCCGTTTGCGCGTTCGTCACCGTAGCCACTCTGTTTCTGATCCTGGCGTATCTGGTTTACAACGGCGGCAAATCCCTCAACTTCGCGTTCTTCACGAAATTGCCGCTCGCGCCCGGCGAGACGGGCGGCGGCATGGCCAATGCCATCGTGGGTTCGGCGGAGATCATCGCGCTTGCGACCATCATCGGGATTCCCATCGGATTTCTGGCAGGCATTTATCTTTCCGAGTGGGGCGGCAAGACGCTCCCTTTCCTTGTTCGATATACATGCGATCTGCTCAACGGCGTGCCATCGATTGTCATCGGAATATTCGCGTGGACCATCATCGTGAAGCCGATGAGGAATTTTTCCGCTCTTGCCGGCGGAGTTGCGCTGAGCATTATGCTGATCCCCATCGCGGCGCGCAGTACGGAGCAGTTCCTGCAGGAAGTGCCGAGGTCGCTTCGCGAAGGGTCGCTGGCCCTGGGCGCTTCGAAGTGGCGAACCATCGCGAACGTGATTGTACCGGCGGCGCGCAAGGGCATTCTTACCGGGATGATCCTGGGGGTGGCGCGAATTGCGGGCGAGACCGCGCCTCTCTTGTTCACCAGCATGAACAATCAGTTCTGGAGCACCGGCCTCAGCGAGCCTACGGCTTCGTTGCCCGTGATGATCTTCACTCATGCCGTGGCCCCGTATGAGGACTGGCACCGGCAGGCATGGGCTGCCGGTCTGGTGCTGCTCGCGCTGGTTCTGGCGGCGAATATCGCCGCGCGAATGATACTTTCCCGCGGGGCTTCGGTCCCGAGAGGGTGATGGGGCTTCGGTCCCTGGACGAAAATCGGGAGTTCTGCTCCCAGGTGAGAAGGGGCGCTTCGGGCCCCAGGAAGAGAGGGGAAGTCGTTTGATTCCCGCAATCAATATGAGCTCGACTCAGGATCCGCCGGCGACCGCGTCGCACGCGAACATGAATCAGCCGGCGACAGAGCACGCAGCCTCGGCCCGGACCGCCGAGCCCAAAATGCGCGCCAGGGGCGTGAATTTTTTTTACGGCGCTTTTCAAGCCCTGTACGACATTTCGCTCGATTTTCCGGCGAACCGGATCGCCGCTCTCATCGGCCCTTCAGGCTGCGGAAAGTCCACGTTCCTGCGCAATCTGAACCGCATCAACGAGACGCTGCGCAATACGAAGCTCGAGGGCGAGATCACGCTCGACGGCCAGAACATCCTCGATCACGATGTGACCGAGTTGCGGCGGCGCGTGGGAATGGTGTTTCAGCGGCCGAATCCGTTTCCGAAATCAATCTTCGACAACATCGCCTATGGTCCGCGGATCAACGGTCTGCTGCGCCGGGCCAGCGCGCGCGAGATAGTGGAGCAAAGTCTCCGCCGCGCCGCGCTGTGGGACGAGGTAAAGGACAAGCTGAACGAGTCGGCTTACGCGCTCTCCGGCGGTCAGCAGCAGCGTCTCTGTATCGCTCGCGCGCTTGCTGTCAATCCTGAGGTGCTTCTTCTCGATGAACCCTGTTCCGCTCTCGATCCCATCGCCACCGCAAAGATTGAAGACCTTTTGATCAGCCTCAAAGACCAGTGCACGATCGTGATCGTCACTCACAACATGCAACAGGCGGCGCGCGTCGCCGACAACACCGGCTTCTTCCTGCTGGGCAAGCTGATCGAGTATGACAAGACCGATGTGATCTTCAAGAATCCCCGGAAGAAGGAAACCGAAGATTACATTACGGGCCGGTTCGGGTAGACCAGGCTCGAGAGTTGCTGCAGGCTGGAGAGGAAACGTGCCGCGCCCTTTTGAAGAAGAACTCAACATTCTGAACCAGACGCTCCAGGAGATGGGCTCGCTGGTGGCTCATTCGATTCACCGCAGTGTGCTTTCGGTGATGGAAAAGAATGAAGATTACGCTCATCAGGTGCTTCGGGACGAGGCGCGAATCGATCAGATGGAGATTCAGATCGATGATCTGGCAAGCAGCATCATCGCGCGCGACCAGCCTGTCGCCCGCGATATGCGTTTTGTCGTGGTCGCCATCAAGATCGATACGGATCTCGAGCGCATGGGTGATCTGGCGGTGAACATCGTCGAGCGGTCGCTTTCGCTTCTGCGGCAGCCGGAACTGCCGGTTCGGCTGGACTTTACCGAACTTTCGGGGATGGTGGAATCGATGGTGCTCCGATGTCTCGAAGCATTCGTCAAGCGCGACGCGCAGATTGCCCGCGATATCCTTGCCTCCGACGACCGCATCGACCAGCTTCGCAATCAGATGCAATCCGAACTGATCGAGATCATGAAAAGCTCGCCCGAACTGGTGCAGCGCGCGCTGGATCACATTTTCATCGCCAGAAATCTGGAACGCATCGCGGATCACGCGACGAACATCGCCGAAGACGTTATTTTTCTGGCCCAGGGCGTTTACGTGCGCCACCGGACGCAGCCTGCAGAAGCGCTTACCGAAGCCTGACTCGCAACAGGGCGCCACCGGTCCGGTCACGTGCGTTACAATCCTGCTGGATGGCATTGACTCAGGTCAAGTCGCAACTGATGAGCGCGTCGGAAATCGACCGCACGCTCGTCAGACTCGCGCACGAAATTCTCGAACGGACTGAAGATCTCGACCAGCTGGCTTTCGTGGGAATCCGCCGCCGGGGCGTCCCTCTCGCTCAGCGCCTGGCAGCCAAGATTCAGACGCTCGAGAGGCGCGAAATCCCGGTCGGCATTCTCGATATCAGCCTTTATCGGGACGACCTCAGCACGATTGATCACAAGCCGGTTGTGAACGCGACCGATATTCCTTTTTCCATCCAGGGGCGAGACATCATCCTGATGGACGATGTGCTGTACACCGGACGAACGATCCGCGCCGCTCTCGATGCGCTTTTCCACCACGGACGGCCCGCCCGCGTACAATTGCTCGTGCTGATCGATCGTGGGCATCGCGAATTACCGATTGAAGCGCAATACGTCGGGCGGACGGTGCAGACCACCAGCTCTGAAATCATCGAAGTGAAATTTGCCGAGGTCGACGAAACGGAGAAGGTCCTGCTGGTCGAGCGCGTCTCGGAAGCCGTCCAGGGTTCATGAAGACAGCCCTTCAGACCACCGGGCTTCTCGACATCGAGAGCCTGGACCGCTCGGAAATCGAATCCATACTTGAACGCGCCCGATATTTTCAGCCGCTGCAAAACGAATCGTTCCGCCGCTCCGATACGCTGCGCGGCAAAATGATCGTGAATTTGTTTTTCGAAGCATCCACCCGCACCCGCGTCAGCTTCGAGATTGCCGCTCGCCGCCTGGGCGCCGATGCGGTATCCATCGCCGCCCAGGGATCGAGCGTCTCGAAAGGCGAATCCCTCGTCGATACGCTGAACACGCTTGCGGCCATGAGGCCGAATGCGATCGTGATGCGGCATTCGGCCTCGGGCGCTCCGCACTTCCTGGCGCGACATCTGTCGATGCCGATCGTCAACGCGGGAGATGGCACGCATGAGCACCCCACTCAGGCTTTGCTCGACGCGCTCACCATTCTGGGTCGGCGGCCGAAGCTGGAAGGTCTGCGTGTAGCGATTATTGGCGATATTGCGCACAGCCGCGTGGCGCGATCGAACGTCCATCTGCTCTCGAAATTCGGCTCGGAAATCGTCCTGTGCGGGCCCCCTGCGCTCCTGCCCCGTGAACTGGCTTCGCTCGCGCCTGGCGTTCGGCTGGCATGGGACATGAACGAGGCGATACAGGGAGCCGACGTCATCATGATGTTACGTGTGCAACTCGAGCGGCAGCACGAAGCGCCGATGTCCGCGGGCGAGTATTTCCGGTTCTACGGATTGCGTCCGGAGCATATCGCTCTCGCCAAACCCGACGTGCTCGTCATGCATCCAGGGCCGATCAACCGCGGCCGCGAGTTGAGCTCCGAGGTGGCCGATAGCCAGAGTTCGGTGATTCTGAATCAGGTGGAGAACGGGATCGCGGTTCGCATGGCCGTGCTCGAACGGATATTGGCATGAGCCGGAATCTGCTGATTCGCGGTGGCCGGGTCATCGATCCCGCTTCCGGACTCGATGCGTATCAGGACGTCGCGATCCTCGATGGCCGGATTGCAACCGCAGGTGAGCGTGTCGCCGCCGAAGGCATTCCGGTATTCGATGCGCGAGGCATGGTCGTCGCGCCGGGCTTCATCGACATGCACGTGCACCTGCGGGAGCCTGGGATTGAGCACGCCGAAACGATCGAGTCGGGCGCGCGCGCCGCGGCGGCGGGGGGATTCACCACCATCTGCTGCATGCCGAACACTCTGCCTGTGAACGACAGCGCGACGGTGACCAGTTATATCGTGCAGCGTGCGCGGGAAGTGACGAAGGTCAACGTTTTCCCCATCGGCGCCATCACGAAGGGCAGCCAGGGCGAAGAGCTTGCTGCGATCGGTTCCATGCGCGAGGCGGGGATTGTCGCAATCTCCGATGACGGCCGGCCCGTGATGAACGCCCGCGTGATGCGGCGCGCTATGGAACTCGCGAGAGCGCTCGATATCCCCGTAATCGATCACTGCGAGGACTTGAACCTTTCCGCCGGTGGCGACATGCATGAAGGAGTCGAATCGGTGCGGCTCGGGCTGCGAGGCATCCCGTCGGCTTCCGAAGACGTCATGGTGGCCCGCGATTTGATTCTCGCTGAATTGACCGGCGCGCGTTATCACGTCGCGCATCTTTCCACTGCCCATTCCGTCGGCATGCTCGCGTTTGCCAAGGTTCGCGGGCTTGAAGTCACATGCGAAGTCACCCCGCATCACTTTGCCCTTACTGATCAACGTCTCGCCGACTACGACAGCAATTACAAAATGAAGCCGCCGCTGCGCATGCATGGCGATATCGACGCGGTGATCGAAGGTATTGCGAGCGGCGTGGTCGACGCCATCGCCACGGATCACGCTCCGCACGCGGGCAGCGACAAAATGCAGGAGTTCGAACGGTGCCCGTTTGGCATCACCGGACTTGAAACGGCGATGGGTCTCAGCCTCACCGAACTCGTGCACACGGGCCGCATTCCCCTGATGCGAATGGTCGAATTGTTCACCTCCGGTCCGGCCCGCGTCCTGAAACTCGACCGCGGCTCGCTCAAGCGCGGCGCCCCGGGCGATGTTACCGTTTTCGATCCCGAGCGCGAATGGGTCTTCGACGTTCAACAATCCTGCTCGAAGAGCCGGAATTCGCCCTTCGACGGCATGCGTTTCCGCGGCGGCCCGATCGCTACGATCGTGGCGGGCGAAGTCGTATGGCGGGCCTGACGGGCGTCCGGAAGCTGCGCGCCGCATCGAAGGCGCATAATGAACGTAAACAATGCCTGACAGGCTGCTGACCCAGGCGCGCGAGAATCGCGTGCTGCGGGCGACCGTTCCCGCGCTCATCCTCCTCGCGTTCCCGCTTCTGTTCGGGATCCGCTGGGGCGCTTCGCTCCTGATCGATTACTCCTGGTGGAAGGAACTGGGACAGGCCACCACATGGATCGATCTCTACACATATTCGACTCTGCCGATCGCCATCGGAACTGTATTCTGCTGGATCGCGCTGCTGGTTGCGCACGCCAGGGGCGTACGTTTCGCGGGCGGCCGGACCAGCGATTATCCCATTTACGCGCGCGTTGCGGCGTTTGCGCTGCTCGTCCTCTCGTTCCTTGTTGCGGACGCCTCGATAGACAACTGGACCGTCCTGCGCTTTCTCGGCAGCCGCTCCATTCCATCCAGCCAGACGTTTCACGATCCGGTATTCGGGCTTCCGGCCGCGTTCTATCTTTTCGATCTGCCGTTCTGGACCGATCTGCGGGGCTACCTTTTTGCCGTCATCATCCTTGCCATCATTATTTTCTGGTTGACGGCGCGCGGCTGGCAGATGCGGTTCCGCCTCCCGGATCTTTCGCATGGCGGTTTCGACGCATCATTGTTGAAACTCCCCGGCGGCCTCGAATCCCGGTTCCTGCGCATTGCGGCAGCGGTCTTCCTGATCGCGCTGGCGCTGCGTTTCTATCTTGGCCGTTTCGAAATGGTGTGGAACACGCACCGGTTCATGGTCGGGATCGATTACACGGACCAGTATTACGCGCTGCCGCTGACCTGGCTTGTCGTTGTTGCCCTGATCGCCGGCGCCGGGCTGGTTGCGATGCGTCGATGGATCACGGCCGCGATCATTGTGGGCGCGAGTCTCATCCTGCTCTGGTTCGTACCCGGCATCGCCAGCGCGCTATTCGTGAAGCCGAACGAAATTTCGCTTGAACGGCCTTACATCCAGTCGCACATCGAAGCCACGCGCGCGGCTTATGGACTGACTTCCCGGTTGCATGAGATCGAGATGCATACGAATCCGGGAGCGGCGATCGATATCCAGAAACACCAGGCGCTGCTCGACAATGTGCGGCTCTGGGACTGGCGGCCCTTCCACGACACCGTGACGCAGATGCAGGCGCTGCGGCCTTATTACACCTTCCACGACACGGACGTCGACCGTTACACCATCAACGGCCAGTACAAACAGGTGCTGCTTTCGCCGCGCGAAATCGATATCAGTCAGCTTCCGGGCAGCCAGTCGAACTGGATCAACCCTCATTTCATCTACACGCACGGCTATGGTCTGGTGCTCGCCGAGGTCAGCAAAATCACTCCGGAGGGGCAGCCGGTGTATCTCATAGAAGACATGCCGCCGGTGGTGAAGACGCCCAGTCTGAAAGTGGCGCAGCCGGATCTGTATTACGGCGAAGTCTCCCAGGAGCCGGTGTTTGTAGATACGGCCCAGGCGGAATTCGATTATCCTCAAGGCGCTGACAACGCGACCAGCCATTATCAGGGAAAGGGCGGCTTTCCGATTTCGTCGCTGCTCATGCGAACGGCCGCGGCGATTGATTTCGGCGACGCGAATATCATCCTCACCGGTTATTTGACCGATCACAGCCGCATGATGATCCGCCGCCGCGTCCGCGAGCGGCTCTCCACTCTGGCTCCTTATCTGACCTGGGACTCCGACCCTTACCTTGTCATCACGCCGGAGGGCCGGCTCGTATGGATGTGCGACGGTTATACGACTTCCGACTCTTATCCGTTTTCCCGCGATATTGAGAGCGACGCTCTCGGCGACATCAATTACATCCGCAATTCCGTTAAGGCCACTGTTGATGCTTATGACGGCGACACGCACCTCTATGTGTTCGATTCCGCCGACCCGCTCATCAGCGCCTATCGCAAGTTGTTCCCGAAGCTTTATGAAGATGCTTCCCGCATGCCCTCCGGGTTACGCGCTCACACGCGTTATCCCGAACAGCTCTTCCGTGCGCAATCGGATATTTACCGCGTCTACCACATGCGGAATCCGCAGTCTTTCTACAACAACGAGGACATCTGGGAATTATCGAAATACGTTTCGGGCCAGGGCTCGGCGCCGGCGCCGGTGAGTCCAACCTACGTCTTTGCCACCCTGCCGGGCGAGACGAAACCGGAATTCCTGCTGATGACCACATTTACGCCGCTCTCCAAGGAAAACCTGATCGGCGTGATGCTCGCGCGCTGCGATGGAGACAGACTGGGCGATCTCGTGGTCCTGCAGCTGTCCAAGCAGGAACTGATTCTTGGACCGATGCAGATCAACGCGCGCATCAATCAGGACCAGAACATTTCGAAAGATCTCACGCTCTGGAATCAGCAGGGCTCGCAGGTCTTGCAGGGCCAGACGCTTGTGCTCCCCGTCGGGGATACGTTCCTGTATGTTTCGCCCATCTATCTTCAGGCCGTGCAGGCGCGCATGCCGCAGCTCAAGAAGGTAGTCCTCGCCATCGGGAACCGGCTGATCTATGCCGATACCTATGAAGAAGCCATCGCCATGCTGGGCAAGCAGGAAGGCGCTTTGAACGAAGCTGTTCCGGCGCGGACAACTTCTTCCGCCGGCACGCCGCCTGCGTACCCGCCAGGTGGGCCGGCGGTTGTGGATCCGCGCATCGTCAGCATTCGCCAGCATCTTGCCCGCTATCGCGAATTCGCAAGCCAGGGTAAGTGGGCGGATGCGGGCAGGGAACTCGACGCCATTCAGAGCGAAGCGCAGAAATGACGTTGCTTCGGGGTGCGCTCGGCGCCATCGCGGGATTCGCCGCGGCTATCGCACTCATCGCTTTTTGCGAGTGGGCGGCGGTGTATTCGTTCGGCGCGAAAACGGTGGATACGACCTACATGCTGGCGAGTGTCACGTGGACGATCTGTGCGGCGATTCTGGGAGGCTACATCGCGGCATCGATAGCAGGCGCAAGGGAATTGCCCTGGTCCGCGGCGGTCGGCTTTCTGCTTGTCGCGTTGAGCGCTGTTGCAATGCGCCGTAACGGGGCGGCGCAGCCGGGATGGTACGAAACGGCGGTCGCAGGCTGCGGACCGATATCGGCCCTGATCGGCGGCGCGATTCGAATGCTTACAAAGCCTCGGATGTCGCCGAGAACTGAAACACCTCCGGCTTCGCCAGCCGGCGGTAGTCGGCGATCGGCATGATGATCGAGTCCGTCAACGAACCGGCGTTGAAGGCGATGCGATCGTTTTCGAATACCGATTCGTCGGCGTAAAGCGGGAACGGGAGAATCGGCGGTCCGAACGGCGGCACCGAACCGGGGACAAGCCCTGTTAGCGCCTGCAATTCCTCGGGCGTGGCGAAACGGATCTTCTTCGCGCCGGAATGTTTCCTGATCGCTGCCGCGTCGAGCTTGCGGTCGGCGCTCAGCACGAACAACCGGAACCCCGCATCCACTTTGATCACCAGCGCCTTGCCGCCTACCCGGAGTTCCTCTCCGCGGACCCGGGCCGATTCTTCAGACGTCCGCGTCGGCTCATGGTGCAGCTCGCGGAAACTGATGTTCTCTCGCGCCAGCCAGTTTCGAATTTCGTCCAGAATCATCGCGAAGTCAGGCGGCGGCTTTCAGTTCTTCCACGGGCGCAAGCCTGCGCTCCGTCCACATTCGGATTCTTTTGTTCATCGGCTTTTCGACCCATTCATAGGAGGCGATCGCCAATACAATCACCAGCGCGCCGTACACGATTGCCGATACAGGCCAGGAGAGGTGAAGTTGCCTCGGTCCGCGGTTGCCGAACCACCAGAGCAGCGGAACATGCAGAATGTACATTGAATAGCTCGCCTGTCCCAGATACTCGAGGGCCGGGGCTGAAAGCGCAGCCGCTATCGATCCGCTGCCGAGCGCGAAACCGAGGATCGCGAGCGCGTTCAGCGGGCGCAAAGCGGTGTTCAGGTCGATCCAGGTCCCCTGCACCATTTGCGGCCACGCAATCAGCGCGGCTCCGGCGGCGATCGCCGGAACGTACAGCCGCCAGGCGACCTCGCGGCGAATCCCGCCCGTTTCCATCCAGGCGTAGACGCGCGCGGCCGCGATTCCCGTCACAAAGTCGGCGAAATGATGTACCGGCTTCCAATAGAAGGGCACTCCGGCCTGCGCCAGTACGATGGGAGCCACCAGCGATGCTCCCGCAATTATGACCAGTGCGCGCCGGCTCGTCCGCCACAGGTACGGAAGCACGGCCGGAAGCAGCAGATAAAAAAAGAATTCGCAGGATAGCGACCATGCGGGCGTGTTCCAGCCCGGTCCGCTCCGCCGCCAGCCCTGCAGCAGAAAGGCGTAGTCGACCAGCGTCGCCGCCTTGTCCGCCAGCTGGATCGACGGCCGCGCCAGGTACCGCCCTATGAACCAGGAAACGATCAGCAGGCTGAAAAGGTAAGTCGGGTAAATGCGGGCGAACCGCGCTGAAAAATATCGGAAAACGGAATTCCGGTCCCAGACCGTCCTGGCGTAGGTACGCGCGAGAACGAAGCCGGACAATACGAAGAACGTTTGCACCGCAAGGTATCCGCCCGTAACCAGCGAAGCAAGAGGCCCCGGCAGACGCTCTACCGCCGGTTGAAGCATCATCCGATTCCCGGTCAAATGATGAGCGATCACCCAGAACGCCAGCACGAAACGCAGTCCGGTCAGCGCGGGAAGATACGCAGTCCGGGATTTGTCGGAACGCGCATGCTCCAGGTGAATTCGCCTCGGCTGAATTGACTGTGGGATGTAATATAGTGTACCTTCCAGAAAACGGCGTCCGAAGAGAGATTGACTCTTTCCCGCGCGTCGTGACCTATGCTTGATGCAGCGGCTGTTCGATGCCGGTTCCGCTTGTCTACGCCCGCCTTGTTTGGTTCTGGCCAGGATTAGCACTCAGTCAACACAGTACTCGCCCGATGGTGGGGCGATTTCAGGAGAGCACGGTTTGAAGAATATTTATGTCGGGAACATCTCGTTCCAGACTTCCGAGCAGGATCTTAGTACGGCTTTCGGTGCTTACGGCCAGGTGGAGCGCGTACAGATTATCAAGGACAGGGAAACGGGACAGTCGCGAGGGTTCGCCTTCGTCGAGATGCCGGTGGATGCCGAAGCGGATCGCGCCATTCAGGCGCTGGACGGGGCGAAGTTGGACGGACGCGCAATGAAGGTGAACGAAGCGCAGCCTCGGGAGCCGCGGCGCGGCCCCGGCGGTGGCGGCGGTTACGGAGATCGTGGGGGTGGTGGCGGTCGCGGTCCACGGCGCGAGTCGCGCTGGTAGGACGCGCGGGACAGATTCCAATCGGCTGCGGTCCGGATACAATCGGACCGCATGACTATTTCCAGAAGAAATTTCGCCTTCGCGGCGGCGGCGGTATCGTCTGCTTTGCCGGCGCGCTCAGAGTCGCTCCCCCAGCTCGGTTCGAAGGTCTATCCTTACGACAATCTGCCTGTAAAGGAGAGCGGCGGGCACGAGAGCCGCGCAGTGATGCACGGAACCACGCACGGCGGCTTCCCTGTCGAAGTCCACATCACGAGCCTCGGGCCCGGTCAGATGCCACACGCGCCGCATCGCCACGAACACGAGGAAATCATGATGCTGAAGAACGGCGTTCTCGACATCACGATCAACGGAGTGACCACGCGCGTCGGTCCCGGCTCTGTGGTGCTGGCCGGTTCCAACGACCTGCACGGCTGGAAGAATCCGGGCCCCGAACGGGCTGAGTACTTCATCGTCGAACTGGGCCGCCAGGCGTAGCTTGGATTATTCGTTCCGAAGCGCGGCCATGGGGTCGATTCTCGCCGCCCGCCGCGCCGGACCATACGCAGCCAGCAGCGCCGACGCGAGGAGTACGCCCGCGGCCACCGCAATCGCCGTAAGGTCATGCGGCTTCACGCCGTACAGGAATGACGCCACGGCAGTCGAGCTTTCCCAGGCGATGCCCAGTCCGATTGCGAGCCCGATCCCGCACAGCACAAGCACCTGCCGCAGCATCATCCATACGATCCCGGCGCGGCCCGCTCCCAATGCCATCCGAACGCCGATTTCACTCGTGCGCCGCGCCACCGCGTAAGCCGTCGTGCCATAAAGGCCGATGCAGGCGATAATCACCGCCAGCAGCGCGAAACAGGTACACAGGTTTGCGAACGTCCGTTCCTGTGAGATGCTCTCATCGATCTGCGCTGTCTGAGTTTTGATGTTTGTGACGGGGACCGATGGCGCGAAGTGGTGCACGATTTCCCGGACCGCCGCCGCGAGTTTCAGCGGGTCGCCCGCAGTGCGCAACTCGAACCAGACTCCGCCGAGGCGTTTTACGTTAAAAGTGAACGGCAGGTACATCTGCGGCGGCGTCTCTTCCTTCAGGTTGTTGTAAAGCGCGGTTTTCGCGATGCCCACGATCTCGAGATCCTGATCCGTCCCATCGATCCGGATTCGCTGCCCCAGCGGATTCCCAGATGGGAAAAACTTCTTCGCGAAGACCTCGGAGACCACCACTGCGCGCGGATTGCTGATATCGCGCGCGTTCAGGCTGCGGCCGGCGAGCATCGGAATCTGCATGGTTTCAAGAAAGGAGGCGTCCGTCGCCACGAACCATGATCGAAGCTTTTTGCCGGACTGACCATCGATCGTGAAAGACTCGTCATCGGAGTAGTGCGCGACAAGAGGGAAACTCGAAAGCGATGCCGAGCGCACGCCACGAATTCCGCCAAAATTCTCACACAGACTCGAATAGAAACGCGCCAGCTTCTCGTCCGCGTACCCCGCCTGCCGCGCATTCACATTGAAAATCAGCAGGTGATCCGGATTGAAGCCGAGCGCCACCGAATGCAGATTGGCGAGCGTGCGAACAAAAAGGGCCGCCGCGACTGCGAGCAGCAGGGAAAGGGCAATTTGCGCCGTGATGAGAATATGGCTCACGCCAGGGCGACGCCGAACACGCTTGTCCCCGATCCGCGATTCCTTCAGCGAAGGCGCGACGTCGCCGCGGGTCGCCTGAAGTGCGGGTGCGAGGCCGAAAATCATCCCGCAGAAGAAAGCGAGTACGATCGTGAATCCCAGCACGGGCCAGTCCAGATCCGCGCGCAGGATTACGCCTTCGCGGCCATCCGTGAGCTGCCATGCAATGGATCGAACGCCCCACAGAGCGACGCCGATGCCCGCAATGCCCCCGAACAGCGACAAGAGGACGCTTTCCGTCAGAAACTGCCGCACGACTCTGGCGCGCCCGGCTCCCAGACTCAGGCGCGTGGCGATCTCACGCCTTCGTGCGGATGCTCTCGCCATCAGCAGATTCGCCAGGTTTGCACAGGCGATCAGGAGAATCAGCCCCACCATCGTCATCAGCACATAAATCGGCTTTTCAAACTGGCGGCGCAGACTGTCCCCGCCGCCGGACGACTGCTCGACGTGCAATTCCGGCAGAGAAACTTTTTCCCGAGCCGTGGCGGCTGTGCTCGCGGCGAAGCGCTGGAACATGCCGCCGAAGACGGCCTGCGCCTGCTCGATCGAAACATCCGGCCGCAGCCTGCCCATCATCTCCAGCCAGTAGAAATTCCGATCCAGAAACCTGCTTCTTTCCTCCCGGCCGGGATCGCGCGCGAAAAGAGCATAGGAGTGGAGCGGAAGGAACACCGCAGGGTCGATCGAACTATCCACTCCGAAGAATCCCGCCGCCGAGATGCCGACAATCGTAAACGGGATTCTGTTTACCAGAATCGTCTGGCCGAGCGCCCCGGGATCCGCCAGAAACCGGCTGTGCCAGTAGCCGTACGAGAGAACGGCGACGTGAGCGGCGCCGGCGCGATCGTCTTCATCGGTGAGCACCCGGCCGAGCGCAGACGTAACTCCGAGACCCGAATAGAAATTTCCTGAGACGAACATGCCGCGCGTGACTTCCGCCTGATTGCGAGCCACCACGTTCCAGTCGTACGCCGGAACATAGGCGAACAGCGAAGACAGAATCGAATGATCCGCGCGAAATTCCTCCCATGCCGCGAACGGGAAGTTCGGGCTTTCGGATCCCGATTTCCCATAGCGGTACATAGTGCCATTCAGGCCGTGCACCACGGAAGCTCCGCGTTTCGGCGTTCGCCATGTGAATGCCGCCAGTTGCTCCGGATGCGGTACCGGAAGCGAGCGCAGCAGGATCGCGTGCATAAAGCTGTAAATCGCCGTGTTTGCCCCTATCCCCAGCGCAAGCGACAGAACAGCCATGGCAGTGAACAGCGGATTCAATCGCATCCCGCGCAGGGCGTACCGGACGTCCATCAGTATCTGGTCGACCCACACGAACCCCCACGCTGCCCGGCTGTCTTCCTTCAGCAGCGCAATGTTCCCGAACTGCTTCGTGGCGTTCTGCTCACCCGAAGACTCTGCTTTCATCGTCAGGTGATAGCGCATCTCCTCTTCGATCTCCCGCTCAAATTCTTTGCGGCGGAAGAGGTATTTCAACCGGCGAACGAGCGCGCTCATACGGCCTCGATTACCCGCGTTATCGCGGCGTAGACGTGGTTGAATTCGCGGAGTTCACGCGCCAGTTGCGCGCGTCCCTGCCGGGTCAGCCGGTAATACCGGGCGCGGCGATTATTCTCCGATTGCCGCCACTCGCCTTCCACCCAACCCTTCACCAGCATCCTTTGCAGCGCCGGATAAAGCGAGCCCTCTTCCACCTGCAGGACGTTTTCTGAAGTCTGCTGGATACTCTGCGCAATGCCGTAGCCGTGCATGGAACCGGCTCGGGCGAGCGTCTTCAGAATCAGCATGTAAAGAGTGCCGGGCGGAATCTCGGGCCGGGTGGTCGCTTCCATAGCCGGACTATACCATAGTCAAGCTATGTGAGCGCAGCCGTCCCCCCGCCCGCATACAATCGTTGTTTTCCCCATGCCTTCCTTCTCGCTCGACCAACTGCTCACGTCCGACCCCTCCGTCTTCGATATCCGCTCCAAAGCTCCAGGTCCGCAGGGCGCTTTGCCGATAACCGCCGAAATGCTGCGTGAGCGCCCTTCCGGCGATCTCTTCGGCTGGGCGCAGAACGCCGGTATGGGCTGGAATCCGGCGAAACTCGGCGGAAAAGAAGTGCTGATCCTGAGTACGCACGGCGGCATCCGGCTGCCGGATGGTACCGCCGTCGCGCTCGGCTATCACACCGGCCATTGGGAAGTCGGGCTCCTGATGCAGGCCGCGGCCGAGGAGCTTTCCGCCAATAACGCCGTCCCGTTCGCCGCCTATTGCACGGACCCCTGCGACGGCCGCACCCAGGGCACTCCCGGCATGTTCGACAGCCTGCCTTATCGCAACGACGCCGCCACCGTCTTCCGCCGTCAGATCCGGTCCCTGCCCACGCGCTCGGCCGTCATCGGCGTCGCCACTTGCGATAAAGGACTTCCCGCCATGATGATGGCGCTTGCCGGGACCCCCGATTTCCCCTGCGTGCTCGTGCCCGGTGGAACCACCCTTCTCGCCGAGCAGGGTGAAGATGCGGGCCGCGTGCAATCGGTCGGCGCGCGGTTCTCACATGGCGAGATCTCGCTCGAAGCCGCGTCCGAATTCCTCTGCCGCGCCTGCGCTACTCCTGGAGGCGGGTGCCAGTTCCTCGGAACCGCTGCCACCTCGCAGGTCGTCGGCGAAGCGCTCGGCATGTCCCTCACGCATTCCGCGCTTGCGCCGTCAGGCCAGCCCGTCTGGCTTGACATGGCTCGCCGCTCCGCGCGCGCCGTGTTGCGTCTCGAATCGCTCGGCCTCACCATGAGCCGCATTCTCAGCTCGGCCTCAATCGAAAACGCCATGGTGATTCACGCGGCGTTCGGCGGATCGACCAATCTCATTCTGCATCTGCCCGCGATCGCTCACGCCGCCCGTCTGCGCCGTCCCACGGTGCATGACTGGACGCGCGTGAACCGCGAAATTCCCCGTATCGTGGACGCTCTGCCCAACGGCCCGCGCTATTTCCCCACAGTTCAGGTGTTCATGGCCGGAGGCGTCCCCGAAGTCATGTTGCATCTTCGCCGCGCCGGCCTGCTCGACACGTCCGCCCTCACCGTCTCGGGCGAGTCGCTCGGAACCATGCTCGACTGGTGGGAGCAGTCCGAACGCCGCGCTGCCGTGCGCAAAGTTCTCCGCGATCATGATGGCGTCGATCCCGACCAGGTCATCATGGACCCGGATTCCGCCCGCCGCAACGGCCTCACCCCCACCGTCACGTTCCCGGTCGGCAACCTCGCCCCCGGCGGCTCGGTCGTCAAGAGCACCTCGATCGATCCTTCCGTGGTCGATGCCGACGGCGTCTACCGAAAACGCGGACCCGCCCGCGTCTTCCGCTCCGAGCACGCCGTGATCGAAGCCATCAAAAGCCACGGCCCGGATCGCATCATCGAAGGCGACATCATCGTTCTCATCTGCCGCGGTCCCATGGGCTCCGGTATGGAGGAAATCTTCCAGATCACCTCCGCTCTCCGCTATCTTTCCTTCGGAAAACATATAGCCGTATTGACCGACGCCCGGTTCAGCGGCGTATCCACCGGAGCGTGCATCGGGCATATCACTCCCGAGGCGCTCGCCGGCGGTCCGATCGGCAAAGTTCTCGAAGGAGACATCATCGAAATCATCATCGATCGCAACAAACTCACCGGCACAATCAACCTGGTCGGCGAAAATGGCCGCGCGGAATCCGTTGAAAAGGGAGAGGTTCTCCTTGCCGAACGCGAACTGCGTCCCGATCTTGCCCCGGACCCCGCGCTCCCGGCCGATACGCGCCTCTGGGCGATTCTGCAGAACGCGAGCGGTGGGACCTGGGGAGGTTGCGTCTTCGACCTCGAGTCCATTTCGGGGCGCCTGGCAGGAATATCTCCCGTTTCCGTTTAACCGCTATCAAGTTTTTGGCCGATACCGCCGATATTTTGGCAGGATATGTTTGCAATCATCGGCATCGTTGTCGTGTTCGCGGCCATCATCGGCGGGTTCCTCATGGAGGGCGGCAAACTGCTCGTCCTCGTGCAACCGGCTGAACTCATCATCATCGCGGGGTCGGGCCTGGGTACCCTGCTCGTCGCCAATCCGCTGCCGCTCATCATCGGGGTTTTCAAGAGCCTCATTTCGGTGATCTCGGGCAGCAAATACAGCAAAGCCTTTTACCTCGAAGCGTTGAAAATGCTGAACGATACGTTTCAGTTCGCGCGCAAGAGCGGCATGGCCAAGCTGGAAGAAGACGTCGAGGCGCCCGAGAAGAGTTCGGTCTTCTCGAAATATCCAAAGTTCCTCAAAGACCACCACATGCTCGATTTCGTCTGCGACACTCTGCG
>DAIDJK010000472.1 GCA_027450225.1 Bryobacterales bacterium
AGTTCGCCGTCGCTGATGGGCGGCTGCGATGCGGGCGTGTTCGTCTTCCGGTCGATGTACGGATTGTGATAGGCGATGATGCGGTTCGGAACGCTGTAACGGCCGGAATGGGTGAGCTGAACCGGGACGAGCAGATCGTCGGCGTTCCCGAATTCCGCCTGGTGATCCCTGCGAATGGTTTCGAGCAGGCGCGCGAACTCGTCGCGCGTTTCCGGGCGCAGCCAGAGCTGTCGAGTATTGGCGCGGCCCTCTTCGCGGATCGCGGTAGCCTCGAACCAGAGCAGTTTCGCCCCGCCGCGCGCAAACCGGCGATAGCGGCGCCAGGTGAGTTCACCGGGACGGCCATCGAGTTCGCCATCGCAGCCTTCCATCGGATGAACCGCGAGCGAATTGCCGATCCGGCGGTCGCCAATCGCGACGGGCTGCGCGAGAATCCGTCGCACCCGCGCCTTGTCGGGCTCGAACCGGACGTTTGGCGCCATCTGGTTCGCGGCGGCCGATATTTCTTCCAGAGACTTGTAGGTGAATCGCTTCATTGGCGGACCGCCGCGGCCGCGGGCGCGTCGGAGACCAGCGCTTCTTCCGTACCGTCGCGCGGCAAAAGGACAATGGATACCGCGCCGATCAGGGCGATGGCAAGCACCACGATCATCGGCCAGCCATAGCTTCCGAAGTACTCGCGCAGCCAGGACACGCCCTGCGGTATCCAGGTCTGGCCGATCGTGTTGACCGGAAGAATGATCGCCATGGCGCGCGCGAGCGAATTCACGCCGAACTGTTTCGCCGCCATCAGCGGGATCAGCATATAGTCGGCGCCCATCGCGAAACCGAACAGGATGGAAAATGCGAGCGGACTGCCCGAAGGGTGCACGGAAAGCAGCAGCGGAATACTGCCGGCCACCACAAAATAGGTCACGGCCATAACGTGCTTCATCGGGAACATGTCGGCGAACTGGCCGATGAGCAGCCTGCCGGCGATGCTCGACCAGAGAATCCAGCGCGTTGCTTCCCCCCAGGCCGCGTTCAGCTGCTGCTGATTAACGAATCCCTGATCATGGAAGACCAGCTTCATGTGCTGGTTGATGGCGCCGATGGAACCAATCGAACAGAGACTGCCAATGAGCAGCAGCCAGAAGGGCCATTGGGAAAACAGGTAGCGATAGCTGTGCGCTTCGATGTGCTGGTCGCGTACGGGTTCGAGGGCCCCGTCCGGGAACTGGCCGATTTCGCCGGGCCTGTCCTTCAGGACGAAAATAGCGAACGGCCAGGCGAGGAACATCACACACGCAATCGCGAGAAGGGCGGTGCGAAACGAGAAATGCTCCGTAATGGGGCGGATGAGCCAGGGGCCGGCTGCGCCGATGAGTCCTACTCCGACGTAGACAAACCCCATGGCGAATCCGCGGCGGCGCCGGAACCAGTGAGAAACGATGATCTGGTGCGGGATGGGGCCGGAAAGAATGTAGCCGAAGGTGTAGAGGAACCACAGCCCGTAATAGACCCAGATACTTCCCGTCATCAGGCTGAAGCCGACGAACGCGAGAAAGGTGAAGAACGTGCCTGCGACGATCAGTTTGCGCGGACTGAAGCGGGGCACCACTACCGGACCGACCCAGAGCGTGAACAGAGCCGCCAGCGGGAAGCCGAGCGTGATGTCGTGCAGCGGCCAGTGGAACGCTTTGCCGTAATAGTCGTAGAAAAACGGCATGTTGTAGTAGGGGAGCCCTACTGCAATGCCGAACGTGATGAATGCGGCGAGGATGATCCAGCGGCCGTAGAATGTCCTCTGCATTGAAGACAATCTATCATCGGCGGTCAGAAGGTTCCGCGGCCGGTCCTCAGAGACCTGTCGATACCGCAGAGTTTAAAGCCCCGGGCAAGGATCCGCACCCGGGTGCGGCTTCCGGTCAGGCGGCGGCTCTGATGCTTCTTCCGTGCCGCACCTGAACATGTTCGTGGAGAGCGCGTTTCAGCGCCTGGCGGCGGTCATCGACCATGGCCCGCTCCCGCGCAATCATGGAGGAGGCCTCCGGGTCACGCCCGAATTCGGCAATCTGCATCTGGCTGTCCAAACGGAACCATCGGATCGTCGCCGATTCGTAATCCGCCGATAGACGATCGCAATCGGCGCAATTTTCGGAAGCGTGGCTCATTTCCGCCCTGTTTTTAATCGATTCTGCCCTGTGTCGATCTTGACCACACGTACTGTCAGTACTTCAATCGGCGGTTTCTCTCCGAAATAATAGACCACCCCCGTAGAAAAGCTTACAATACCCGTTTTCCTGCAAAACGGTGGGCTCTCGATACCAGGATGCCCAACCCGAAATTGGATGTATCCGCTCACCGAAGTTCAACGTATAGAATCGGGTAGAAGAGATGTGCCGCGCGGCACGCAGTTGCGCGCGTGGCGGACTGGTAGGTCGAGGTAAATCGCCAGTTCGGGCGGGCACTGAAATTTCTTCAGAATTCTGACGCCGCAAGGAGACTGATTGAGAATTCGTTCGAGTGGTACCGGTGCGCTTGTCGCATTCGTGATCGGTTTTGGGATCGCTCCGGCCGCCACGGCGCAACAACAAACACCGGCTGAAAAACAAGCCGAGCAAACTCCGTCGGAAGCCCCCGCGCAGCCGAAGAAAACCCGGATTCCCGATTACCCGAACCCGCGTACGCTCACGATCGGGGTCTTTTACTGGGATACGATTCCCGGCAACGGCCCGAGTATCTTCACGGGCAATCAGGCATATGACAACGAGACGCTGACCCACCTGGGCGGCGATCATGCCACGCCTGGCCTTTTCGTCAGCATACCCATCACACGCACCGGTGAAATCAAATTTGAGGGTTTCATCAGCAAGGGCGACGGGAACCAGACGGCGAAATCGACGCTGGACATCTTCAGCACGCTCATCAATCCGGGGGATTATCTCGCTACGCGGTATCAGGTGAAATCGGGCAAGCTGTATCTTGACGATCTGCTGTGGCCGTACAAGTTCCCGGTATCGAAATTCCGGCTGAAATCGCTGTGGGAAGTGCAATGGATCTCAACCAACGCGACTGTTGACGCGCCCATCGTGAACGCGAATCTGACTACATCATCCACCGTGGAAACCGCGCAGGGTTCGCGCCAGGTGATTCTGCCGACCTTTGGCCTTGCGGCCGAATATCAGCTCACGCAGAGCGTGCTGCTGCGCGCCGATGCAAGCGGCTTCGGCCTGCCGCACCGGGCCGATATCTGGGATGCGGACGCGACCATTTCCTGGCGGCACAAGAAACTGGAAGTGGTGGGGGGCCTGAAAGCGTTGCACTTCAAGACTTCACCGCAGAATACCGAATACATCAGCGACACCATCGCCGGTGGGTTTATCGGCGTCAACTATCATTGGCAGTAATGCCCGCCGCCGGTTTCGGTTCGCAGCCCATTATCGCGTTCGTGCCTTCCATGAATATAGAAGCCGCGCGCGCGTTCTACCGCGACAGGGTGGGGCTGAGGCTGGTCTCCGATGATCTTCCATTCGCTCTTGTGTTCGACGCCAACGGCGTCATGTTGCGCGTAACGAAGGTCGAATTCCTTGTGCCAGCGCCCTTCACGATTCTGGGCTGGCGCGTACCCGACATTGCGGAGTCGGTGCGCTATCTTCAGTCCGCCGGCGTGCAGATGGAGCGGTACCCGTTCGAGCAGGACGAACTCGGCATCTGGACTTCGCCGGGCGGCAGCAAAATCGCCTGGTTCAAGGATCCGGACGGAAACACGCTCAGCGTGACCCAGTTCGAACCGTAGTCCGCCCTTCTCGCCCCTATACTGAAAGCATGGCGGCATTCTCGCCCCTGCGCTATTCAGCCGCTCCCGCTGCCGCGCGGCCGAATCTGTTCGGCTGCGACTGATTCTTTTTCCTGGCGTTTTAGTCCCGTCCGCTTTCCGATTCAATAACAAGGAGTCTCTATGGGTTTGGCCGGTCTGGAAACCCTGGCGGAGGCGTCTCCCGATATCCGGGGACCGCTGCCGGGTCCGCTCGCGCGCGCCATTATGGATCGCGACGAGCAGGTGACGTCGCCTTCCTATACGCGGTGTTATCCGCTGGTAGTGGAGCGCGCCGAAGGGGCGATGGTCGAGGATGTGGACGGCAACCGTTTCCTCGATTTCAATGCGGGGATCGCCGTTGTGGCGGCGGGCCACTGCCATCCACGCATCGTGGAAGCCGTGCAGCGGCAGGCGGCGAAGCTGATCCACATGTCCGGGACGGATTTCTATTACGAGGGCATGGCGCGGCTGGCGGAGACGCTGGCGAGAATCGCGCCCGGCGCATCGAAGCGGCGCGTTTACTTCGGCAATTCGGGCACGGAAGCGATGGAAGCGGCGCTGAAGCTGGCGAAGTACGCGACGGGCCGGGACAAGTTCATCGCGTTCTACGGGTCGTTCCACGGGCGCACCATGGGCTCGCTTTCGCTGACGAGCCGCCGGACCGTGCAGCGCGAGGGGTTCGGGCCATTCCTGCCCGGCGTTGCGCACACGCCGTACGCGTACTGCTACCGCTGTCCGTGGAACCGAACGCCGGATACCTGCGGCGTGGAATGCGCGAAAACCATTGAACACACGCTGCTGAAGACCATCCTGCCGGCGGGCGAAGTGGCGGGAATCGTCGTGGAGCCCGTACAGGGCGAAGGCGGCTACATCGTACCGCCGCGCAAGTTCATTGACGAACTGCGAATGGTCGCGGCGCGGCATCGCATCCCGCTGATCTTCGATGAGGTGCAATCCGGAATGGGCCGGACGGGGAAAATGTGGGCGGCGGATCACTTCGACGCCGAACCCGATATTCTTACGGCGGCGAAGGGAATCGCCAGCGGTATGCCGCTGGGGGCGATGATCGCGCGAGCCGAACTGATGAGCTGGCCGCCGGGGTCGCATGCCTCCACGTTCGGCGGCAACCCGGTGTGCGTGGAAGCGTCGCTGGCGACGATTCAGCTGCTGGAGGAAACCCTGGTGAGCAACGCCGCCCGCATGGGCGCGTATTTGATGGACCGCATGCGGGAGTGGCCACGGCGGTTTCGCATGGTGGGAGATGTTCGCGGGCTGGGGCTGATGATCGGGATCGAACTGGTGCGGGATCAGCAGACCAAAGAGCCGGCGGGAGCGGAGCGCGACCAGCTGGTACGAATGGCGTTCGAGCGCGGGCTGCTGATTCTGGGCGCGGGCGAGAGTACCATCCGGTTGAGCCCGCCCCTGATGATCAGCCGCGATCAGGCGGATTTCGCCGTTGCTACGCTGGAAACTTGCCTGAAAACGATCGAGCAGGGTTAGCCAGGCGGCGGGTGCTTGATGTCGGATGCGGCATCAACAAGTACCGCGCATCATCAGGGATCGAAGTCATCGGCGTGGATGTGAATCCGGATTCGGCGGCGGACGTGATCTGCGATCTCGACCGGTTTCCGTATCCGTTCGCCGACCGGGCGTTTGATGCGCTGCGCGCGATTCACGTGATCGAACACGTGACGGACGTGGTAAAGACGATGGAAGAGTTCCACCGTCTGGTCCGGCCGGGCGGGCGGGTACGCATCGAAACCCCGCATTACACCGACTACAGTTCGTTCTGCGATCCCACCCACAAGCACCATCTGAACAGCTTCAGCTTCCGGTATTTCGGAGACGACCACGGCGGTTTCGGCTATTACTCGCGCGCGCGATTCCGTGAGATTTCCGTGCGCGTGACATTACTTAGGTTCTGGAGGTATCTCGGTTTCGAATTCCTGGTGAACCGCTCGCGGGCGTTCCGGCGGTTCTGGGAGTTTTACCTTTGCTATGTCGTCCGCGGCAAGGCGATGGAGTTCGAGTTTGAACCCGTTGACGGCGCTGGGCCGCCTGGGGGACCGGGTCCGGTTCGCGATTGACCGCGATATCGGGCGCCGCGGCGAGGACATGGCGCACCGTTTTCTGCGGAAGAGGGGATTCACCGTGGTGGCGCGCAACTGGATTCCGCCGCAGGGTGGAGGTGAGATCGATCTGGTGGCGTGGGACGGCGACACTCTTGTATTCGTAGAGGTGAAAGCGCGCGTCTCACAGGATAAGAGTTCTCCTGAACGCGCCATCGATACGGAAAAGATCAACAGCCTGCGCAGAGCCGCCCGCGACTATATGCGCCGCGCTGGCGTGGAGGAAAGCAAAATCCGCTTCGACGCCGTGGCGATCGCAGGCGAAGAGATTCTCTACCTCGCGGACGCGTTTGGAGCGGCCGACCTGGATTCGAACGGCGCTCAGCAGATATAGTGGTGATTCCCGATGCCAGAGTTGCGTAAAGATCCGGTAACGGATCGATGGGTGATCGTATCGACCGACCGCGCGCGGAGACCGGGAGATTTTGTTCGCAATCCGGTTCCCGCCGCGCCTTCCGGCCGGCTGTGTCCGTTCTGTCCGGGCCAGGAGACGCGGACGCCGCCCGAGGTGCTTGCTTATCGCAATGGTTCGCAGCAGAACCAGCCGGGCTGGAGTTTGCGCGTGGTGCCGAACAAGTTTCCGGTGCTCGGTATCGAAGGCGACCTCGACCGCGAAGGCGAAGGACTCTTCGACAAGATGCAGGGAATCGGAGCGCACGAGGTGGTGATCGAAACCCCGGACCACCTGCTGAGCATGACCGATCTTTCCGAAAGGGCGATCGAGCAGGTGATCTGGTCGTTTCGCGACCGCGTGCTGGACCTGAAGAACGATGGGCGGCTGCGGTACGTTCTGCTGTTCAAGAACCACGGCGAAGCGGCGGGGGCAACGCTCGAACACACGCATTCCCAACTGATCGCCCTGCCCGTGGTTCCGAAGCGCGTACAGGAAGAAATGGAGGTGGCCGGTCGCTACTTCGATTTCAAGGAACGCTGCGTCTTTTGCGATCTGGTTCGGCAGGAAATGAAGGACGGCGCGCGCATCGTCATCGAAACGGACCTGTTCGTGGTGCTGGAGCCTTACGCGCCGCGGTTTCCTTTCGAAACCTGGATCGTTCCGCGGCGGCACCATTCGCACTTCGAGACCATCGACGGGCAGCAGGCGCAGAATCTGGCGTGGGTTTTGAAATCGACGCTGCGGAAAATCGAAAAAGTGCTGGAGCGGCCGCCATACAGTCTGCTGGTGCATACGGCGCCGCTGCAGGAATCCCCCAAGCCCTTTTACCACTGGCACATGGAGATCATTCCGAAGCTGACGCGCGTGGCGGGATTTGAATGGGGGACCGGGTTCTACATCAACCCGACACCCCCGGAAGAATCAGCAAAGTTTTTGCGCGAAGCCGGGCTGGGCTGAAACAGGCCCGGCCTCGCCTGGTTTATGCGGTGCGCGCGCGGACGCTGCGGTACTTCAGGAAAGCAATAAGCGCCAGACCGGAAGTCATCAGTATCCAGTAGCTCGGCTCGGGAACGGGGGACGCCACGAAACTGTGGTCGATGCCATTGGCGTCGGAGTAGAACCCGGCGATTTCACCACTGTTCGTGATGCCGGTGATCTGCGTGACTTCGACTCCGTTGAAGAAAGCCGCCGCGGGATCGTCCAGGAACGTGTAGAGACCGGTTTTCGTGTTGTACAGAAAACCGTGCTGGCTCGTGGTCGAATCGCCGTAATAACCGGCCACCAGACCCGAGTCGTTTACGGAAAGAAGCTGCGAGAACACGAACGTAGCTCCTGGCTCGCCGGCAACGGCGGGGATGACAGGGTCGGCGATCGCGGTTCCCGTCAACGAACCGGTGGTAGCATTGCCCACGTTGACGTCGAAACCGTGGGCCTGCCCGTCGGTACCCTGGTAGAACCCGACGACCAGACCGTTGTTATTGACCGACTGTGCATTCACACTGTCCGGACCGGAAGGCGCATTGATCGTGACGAAATTCGTGCTCGTGATGCCCGGAAGATAGAAGCCGGGGGTGGTGGCTCCGGAGGTGTACTGACCGACGATGTTGCCGTTGTCGTTAATGCCGAACGCGTTGGTGGCTCCGGGGGGCGCCGTCAGGTTTTGAAGCGCTCCTCCGTTGGGGAGGTAAAAGGCCGTGGCTCCGTTGCCCCCCACGACATTTCCCGCGCTGTTGATGCCGAGCGCCGTCTGGCCCGCGCCGGTGTTCAGGGTGGTGGTGCTGCCAGGCTTGCCCGCGAAATTCGAGCCCGTGCCCATGTTGTTGGCATCCGTCTGGGTTCCGACGGTGTTGCCGGTGTTGCTGATGCCGTTCACGTTCGATCCGGCGGCGACGCCGGTGAGCGTCGGATCGAAGTTGGTGAACGTGTACCCGCCGGACATCAGAGTATTGAGAATGGTATCGGCGCGCCCAGGCACAGCGGCCGCAGTGAGCAGGAACAGAGCGGATGCCAGCGCGATGCCGGCGGTTCTGGTTGAAGCGCAGCGGCGATCGCAAGACCCGGCTGCGAGATTGCAATCGCCGAATTTCCGTTTGACAAAGTGATAAGACACGAATTTCCTCCTGTGGCTCCAGGCAGTTGCGCGATGCGCGCCAGGAACCCGGGCCTTGAGCCCGTATCGATATGCGGAGAAGTTGCTGTTCGCCCCTCAGCAATCGATTCGAAAGAACGGACGGTCCGTTCGAATCCGCACGGAATGCTGGCGGGACATACTAAAAACCAGACTACGCACGCGGATCGAAGATCCGTCGCTCGCCCACGCATTATAAGCCGCACGGAGCGATCTTCAGAGCATCGAGGTAAGGACTGGAGAGCGGAACGTTACGCTTGCACGGAATTTCAGCGTGGGCAGTATTCTCAACTGAGAATCACCGGCCCCGACAAGGAGTGAGCACCAGATCCCTGATGTATTCCTGACTGTTTCGGGCGATGAATCCAATTTGGGGGGAAGGCGCAATTTGCCGGTCCAGTATCGCGATCGTTCGAAACTGGCGAAAGCCGATCCTGCAGGTCCGGCCAGTGCCCTGGCGATTGGTCTCGCCACCCGGCAAACTTGAACCAGTTCCGGACGGATTTATCTGGCGCCCGAAATCTGCGGCTGCTTGCCGGTAGCGACAATCAGCTTCGTCAGCAGGGTAACGGCTTCATCGATCGGCAGGACGTTGGCGATGGCGATCGGGGTGCGGCCGGTGGCGTCCTTGTCGTCCAGATCCGCGCCTTTATCGGCCAGGAACTGCACTACCTTGCAGATTTCAGGCTGCGTGGACGTCTGCATTGCCGCCGGATTGACGGCCGCGTGCATGACGGTCCGCTTGTCGTCCGTCACAGTCTTCAGATCCGGATCGAGTTCGTACGCGTATTGCACAATTTCGACGTGGCCGGTGCCAGCGGCGGCCATCAGGAGGTTTGAGCCATCCTGTGCCGTGGCTTTTGGATTGGCGCCTGCCGCGATCAGCAGACGCATCACTTCGGCGTGGTTGGCTTTGGCGGCATCGAGCAACGGAGTCTGCTCACCCACCTGCCGGAAGAACCCACGGCCCCGGCCCGCACTGACGGGATTGGTTTTCGCGTTTGGATCCGCGCCTTTGGCCAGCAGCATCTTCACCGACTCGACATCTCCCAGGGTGGCCGCGATATGAAGAGGCGTTTCTCCCTGGCGATCCTTTACGGCGACACTGGCGCCGCTGTCGAGCAGTTCGCGGATCGCATCGTCCTTGCGCCCCATCACCGCAACCATAAGCGCATCCGAGCCCTGTGGAGCGACGTATTTCACGTCCGCGCCGGCCTTGAGAAGACTGGCGACGGTTTTGGCATCCCCGTTCTGCGCGGCGAAGATGAGCGGAGTGAACCCGCCTTTGGTTGCAGTATTCGCGTTCGCGCCGGCGGCGAGCAGGAGATCGACTACGCCAGCGTGTCCGGCAGCCGAAGCCCACATGAGCGCGTTCTGGCCTTTGCTCTGATCTGTGGCGTCCACCTTTGCGCCGTGGGCAAGGAGAGCCTTCACTACATCCGGATTACCCGCGCGGGAGGCGATCATGAGCGCGGTTTCCCCGTTCCAGCGGGCCGCATTGGCTGCGGCTCCGGCATCGAGAAAGTCCTTGACCAGAGCCGCATTACCGTTGGCGGCGGCAAGCGTGAGCGGCGTTTCGCCGTATTCATCGGTCACCTGAACCTTTGCGCCCGCCTTCAGCAATTCCTCGGCGGCGGCCGTGTTGTTCAGGTAAGCGGCCCAGGAAAGCGCGGTCGCGCCATCCGGCTGAGCTCTATTGACGTCGGCATGAGCCTTCAAAAGCGCATTAAATGCCTCGATATCATGGCGCTTCAAAGCGTCAATCAGGCCGAGCGGATTGGATGCGGGGCCGCCCGATGCTGCGCAGAGGCCAGCCGTAACCGACAAAGCCACGGCGCAGCGGCGGAAGTAGTTCAGAGACATTCGCTAAATTCCTGTTTCGGCGTGGGCAGGCCAGGGCCAGCGTCCACGTCAGACCGACAGATAACCCAGTTCGCCGGTACTGTCGCCGAGCTTTTCGGCCGGAATGCCCGCCTTGTCCAGCATGGCAACCAGCAGATTGTTCATCGGCGTCAGTTCCTTGTAGCGGTTATGCCGGCCGCCCTTGACCTGACCGCTGCCGCCGCCGACCAGAACCAGCGGCAGATCGTGATGCGTGTGCGCGTTCCCGTCGCTGATGCTGCTCCCGTAGAGAATCATCGAGTGGTCGAGCAGCGTGCCGTCGCCGTCCGGCGTCTTCGAGAGCCTGTCGATCAGGTACGCGAAGTTGTCGACGTGGAACTTGTTGATCTTTTCGGTCTTGGCGATCTTTTCCGGATCGTTCTGGTGATGCGTCACCGAGTGATGCCCATCCGGCACTTCGATCACGCGGTAGCTGCGGTTCGAGCCTTCGCGCGCCATCATGAACGTGACGACTCGCGTCATGTCCGTCTGGAAAGCGACGACCATGAGATCCGACATCAGCTTGCAATGGTCACCGAACTCCTCGGGAATCGCCCGCGGTTTCTGCATCAGCGGCATCTGCATGCTCGCATTCTGCTGCTCAGCCTTCTGAATGCGGCGCTCGATGTCACGTATGCTCGAGAGGTATTCGTCGAGCTTGCTCTTGTCGCGGTTGCCGAGCGTGGGCTCAAGACGGGCCACGTCTTCCTTCACGTAATCCAGAATGCTCGCGTCCTGCTGCATGCGGCGCATGCGAACCGCCGGATCCGTGGAATCGCCATCGCCGAAGAGCCGCTCGAAGACGTTCCGGGGGTTGATCTCCATCGGATTCGGCGTGGTGGGCGTGCGCCACGAAACCGTATTGGTGTAGGCGCAGCTGTAGCCGGAATCGCAGCCGCCCGCCAGTTGCGGTTCTTCGAGGCCCATCTCGAGAGATCCGAACTGGGTCTCATTAGCGAACATGCGAGCCGCAATCTGATCGGCCGAGATACCGGAGTGGATATCGGCGCCCTCGGTCTTTTTGGGGTGAACGCCAGTGAGCCACGTGGCCCCGGCGCGCGCGTGATCGCCCGGTCCGTCGCCCAGTGCGCGGCCGTTAACCTGCGCGAGGTTGCTCAGCACCACGAGTTTGTCCCGCCAGGGCGCGAGCGCCTGCATGGTGGGGGTGAACTCGAAGCCCGCGCCTTCAGTCGCCGGCAGCCAGTTCTTCTGAATGATTCCATTCGGGACATAGACGAAACCGAGGCGGGTTGGACGTTTGGCCGCCGTCAACCTCGTGGCCGCAAGGGCCGGGACCATCGAGTCCAAAAAGGGCAACGCCAGCGCCGTGCCAACGCCCCGCAGAAATGTACGCCGTTTCAGTGCGGTTTTCGTAATGATCATGATTCTCGACTTTTCCTCATCTGGAATTGCTGGCTGCTCACTATCGCATCGATGTAAGCCTGGATCGTATCACCATGCGCTTCGGCGTCTTTTATGATCGCGCGGAGCGTCGGCCGGTCATAATACTCCAGCCCCCGGCCAAGGGCATATGTCATCAACTTTTCAGTAAATGTCTCAAGGAACAGGTCCTTGTCCTTTGTCAGGAGGATGTTTTTCAGCCCGGCAGGACCGT
This sequence comes from Bryobacterales bacterium, assembly GCA_027450225.1. Classification (GTDB taxonomy): domain Bacteria; phylum Acidobacteriota; class Terriglobia; order Bryobacterales; family Bryobacteraceae; genus BOG-234. Next base: position 11,947 of record DAIDJK010000472.1, read on the forward strand.
TGAAAACGGTTCCGTCCGGCAGTTTCCCGCTGTTGTCGATCTTGCTTCCCGCATCCATGGTGCGCCACTTGCCGACGCCATCGTAGTTCTCCAGCGCGAACCCGATCGGGTCCATGCGCGAGTGGCATGAGGCGCAAATGGGATTCGCCCGATGCTGTTCCATCTGCTGGCGCATCGTAAGCAGCCTGCCGTCCTTGCTGTGCGCCTCGAGAGCCGGCACGTCGGGCGGCGGCGGGGGCGGAGGCGTGCCGAGCAGATTCTCGAGAACCCATTTTCCACGCTGCACGACGGAAGTGCGGTTCGGATAGGACGTGACGGTAAGGATCGCGCCCTGTCCCAGCAGCCCGCCGCGATCGGCATCGGCCAGCAGCACACGCCGGAACTGAGGGCCGTAAACTCCCTTGATTCCGTAGTGCTGAGCAAGCCGGTCGTTCAGGTAAGTGTAGTTCGCGTTCAGCAGCTCGGTGATCGGGCGATTGTCGCGCAGGATGGAACCGAAGAAAAGCTGAGTCTCTTCGAGAAACGCATCACGAAGCGTGTCGTCGAATTCGGGGAATTCGTCCGGATCGGGAGTGGCGATCGCAAGATTGCGCAGCAGCAGCCACTGGCCCGCGAAATTCGTCACCAGCGCGTCCGATTTCGGATCGGCCAGCATCCGCTGAACCTGCGCCTCGAGCACGGCGGGTTCGTGCAGCTTTTTCTTCTCGGCCAGGTTCAGCAGTTCGTCGTCCGGGATACTGCTCCAGAGGAAGAACGACAACCGCGAGGCCAGTTCGTAATCGTTGACGCGATAAACCGACCCTGGAGCAACACCCGCAGGGTCACGCTCGATGCGGAACAGGAAATCGGGTGAAACCAGCATGGCCCGCAAAGCCATCTGGATGCCGTCGTCGAACGAGCCACCTTGTTTCCGGCTCGAATTGTAGAAGGCGAGCAGCGGTTTCAGGTCAGCTTCGGTGAAGGGGCGGCGATAGGCGCGGCGGCCCAGATTCGCGATGATGCGACGGGCGCAACCTTCATCCTGCGCCGGGCTCGCTGGATTGCAGATGAAAATCCTTTCCCGGCTTGGCGTCTCTCCCGCCGAGAGCACATCATAAGGACCTTCGATCGAAACGCTGCGGTAAGAAGCGCCGGCCTGGCCTTCCGGAACATCAAACAGCTTCAGCCGGACCCCGTCCAGGCGGACGTCCATTTTCGCCATACGGGGAGGGCCACCACGACCGCCTGGCGCGCCGCGAAAACGGCCCGCCGCCGGGTTCACGATCACTTCAGGCAGTTCGGCCTCGCGCAGGAACGTAATCCCCAGTTCGCGGTCGCCGGCTTTGACCGGGATCTTCAGCTCAGAAACCGTTGGGTCGTTCGTGCTGCCATCCGGTTTGGGAGGGGTGGGAGTCTTGATGCGGATAACGTAGGTGGCATCCACCGGGAAGCGGTATTTGATCAACGCGCCGCCGGCGGAATCGAACGGCAGATCGTCGCTGACCCGCTCGACCGGGAAGTTGAACTTTGCTTTCTGCGCCGTGGTGCGCGAGTCGCGCGGCGCGTCGAATTCATCTTCCTGGGGCTTCATGTGAATATCGCCCACGGCGACTTTCACAATCCGGTTGGCGGCCGTCATGTACCGCTCGATCAGAACAGGCGACATCGAAAGGACGTCACCGATGTTGTCGAATCCATAGCCGCTGTCGTCACCGGGCAGCGAAACCAGCGGCTTC
>DAIDJK010000473.1 GCA_027450225.1 Bryobacterales bacterium
CGCCAGTCCCATCCCGATGTTCGACACGAAAACGCTGCAGGTGATCAAGACCATCGACGTGCAAGGCGGACCCGACGGCATCCATTTCGATCCGTTCAATGAGCGCATCTGGGTGTACAGCCATCGGCCGCCGAATGCCACGGTAATCGATGGCAGATCCGGAACCGTAGTGGGCACTGTGGACCTGGGCGGCGCCCCCGAAGAAGCGGTGTCCGACGATAAGGGCAAAATCTACGTCGACCTCGAAGACAAGAACAAGATTGCGGTGGTAGATGCAAAAACGCTCGCGAAAACCGGCGAGTTCGACATCGCGACTAAGTGCGGCGGCCCTGGTGGGTTGGCGTTCGATGTGAAGCACCACATTCTCTTCGCCACCTGCCACGATCCGGCTACCATGACGATCGTGAACTCGGAAACGGGCAAAATCCTGGATGCCCTGCCCATCGGCCAGGGCACGGACGGCGCGGCGTTCAATCCGGCGACTATGGAGGCCTTCAGTTCCAATCGTGACGGCACGCTCACGGTAGTCAGGGAAAACAGCCCCACCAGCTTTACAGTGGAACAAAACCTGAAGACGATGGTGGGCGCCAAGACTCTGACGCTGGACACGAAGACCAACCGGATTCTGCTGATTTCCGCGGAGTTCGGCCCCATGCCCGCTCCATCGCCTGGAGCGGCGCCGGGACGTGGGCGCGGGCGGCCTCCGATGATACCGGACTCCTTCTCTATCATCCTGGTCGGCAAGTAATCGATCCGCGGAACGGCGGCGGATTCGTTTCTCCGCGAGCGGGCGCCGGGCGGTTTTAGCGCGAAAGCAGAGCCGCGGCTGCGGTGGCGAGCAGCAATGCCGGAGGCATCACGAGCGATCCGGCTTTGAGAAATTGCCAGCCGCTGATCTGTTCACCCTCCCGGCGCAGCGCGATCAGCCAGAGCACTGTCGCCAGCGAACCGGTAACGGAAAGGTTCGGTCCAAGATCCACGCCGATCATCACGGCGTCACGAATATGGGCGGGGGAGGCGAACGTCTGCAGCGCGCCCCCTGCGAGCAACCCCGAAGGGAGATTGTTCATCAGATTTGAAAGCGCCGCGATGCCAAAAGCGGATGCGAGCGCGCCCGCGAATTTCGGCAGCGCCGCGCAGCGCGCAAACAGGGCGCCCACATCGTGCAGCGCGCCCGCGCCGTTCAGCGCTTCCACCAACACAAACAATCCCGCCACCAGCGGCAGCACGCTCCAGGCCACACGCTTCAGCACTCGGGTGATTTCGCTTGCGCTGGCGCGCGTCGCGATCAGAACGGCGGCCACGGCCGAAATACAGGTCGGCAGTCCAAGATTCAGGCCGAGCGCCGAAGCGGAAATCAGCACGGCGCCGGTGCCCAGAATGCCCCACGCGGCGCGCCGCCCGTCACCGCTCAGTTGCGCACGATCATTGCCGCCCTGCACACGGCCCTTTATGTCATCACGCACGATCCAGCGCAACACCAGATATGTGGCGCCGATAGACAGCACGGACGGGAGCAGGAAGGTTCGCAGCCACGGCGCGAGAGGTGGTAAGTGCTTACCGTAAACCACCAGATTTGCGGGATTCGAAATCGGCAGAACGAAACTGGCGGCGTTCGCGATGAACGCGCAGATCAGAAGGTAGGGTAGCGGTTTCGATCGCGCCTTCTGCACGGCCGCATAGACCGCGGGCGTCAGTACCACTGCGGTCGCATCATTCGAAAGGAACACAGTAACCAGGGCGCCAACGCCAAACACAAGCGTGAAGAGCCGCGACTGCGACGTTTTCGACGCCGAAACTGCGAGGCCGGCGAGCCAGTTGAAAACGCCCTTTTGCCGCGCCAGTTCCGCCAGCATCATCATCCCGGTGAGGAACAGATAGACATCCGTTCCCTTCGCGATTGCGGCTCCGGCGCGCGCGATTGGAAGCAGACCGCAGATTACAAGCAGCACGGCGCCAAGGCAGGCCCATACCGCTTCTGGCCAATCCTTCGGCCGGAACAACACTCCGGCGATGGTTCCCGCTGCGATGGACCAGACCAGAACCGTGCTCATCGAGCCGCCCGTTCCCGCTCGCGGCGGCTCTCATTTTCGATGCCGTTCCCCCAGGCGCGAACTTGCACAGGCGTCAGCCCGCGTACTGTCCGGTTGTCATCCGTGGTCAGCCGCTCGTTCCGGGGACTCGTAATCATCACCAAAGGCCATTGTCCGATCCCCTTGAACGTCAACTCACCACGCGGCAATCGCATTGGGCGCGTAAGCGCCTGTGATGTGCAGGTCGCCGAAATGAATCCACGGAGCGATTTCGCTGCTCATCGTTAATCTGGCTTTCATCAGTCTCCTCTGCGGATCAATTCGGCCGCGGGCGTCTGCAGTGGCGCGCGTCCGGTCTCCGGCACAAACAAGGTAAAAATTACGGCGCCGGCAATCGCCAGACCCGCAAAAGCGTAGAACGTGAAGCGGAAGCCGAAGCGCTGAACCAGAACTCCGGACGCGATCGGGCCGATGACGCCGCCGATGGCGAGCGCTGTGGCGAACAGGCCCATGAGCGTGTTGAATCCGCCCTTTCCTCGCGTGAGATCCGCGCTGAAAGCGACTACGGCGACGCCGTAAATCCCGGCGCCGATACCGTCAAGACATTGCAGATACACCACGCCTTTCGGATTCGAGACGAATGTATAGGAGAGGATGCGCAGCGGCAGAATCCAGAATGCGATGGCCATCACCGGCTTGCGGCCCCACGAGTCGCAGAATCGCCCGGCGAGCAGGGCGACGGGCGTCATCACAATCTGCGCGGTCAGAACCGTCGCCGTCATCAGGCTGTCCGACCCGCCCAGCTTTTTCACATACAGAGCCACCGTCGGCAAGATCGGCGCATTGGCGAAATGGAAAAAGAAAATGGAGATGAAGAGAAGCAGGAACACGCGATCCCGCAGCAGACCCGTCCAGGAGTTTTCGGCGCTTTCTCCCGGCGTCAGTCCGGTTGCGACCTCCTCATCGAGGTCGCGTTCGCGAATCAGAACAACCGACGCTCCGGCGAGCAGCGCGCACACACCCACGGAATAGAAAACGGCTTTGAGGCCGAGGGCCGAAACCAGCGCCATACCTGCGAGCGCTGCCACAATACTGCCCGCGTGATTCCAGCTCTGGTTGGCGCCCATGACGCGGTTCAGCATCTGGTGCCCGGCGAGCCCGAGCGCCAGCGCCCCCAGCAACGGTCCGAAGAAGCTCTGCGCGGCGCCGGAGAGAAACAGCAGCGAATCGACCCAGACCGGAGTTCTCGGAACAAGCGGCAAGGCCACTAAACAGACGCCGCCGGCAATCGCGATCATTGCGAACAGAGCGCGCCGGTAGGTCAGCTTGTCGATAAGCCAGCCTGCCGGCGTCTGGAAAATGAGCGTTCCGAGGCCCGCGGCGGCTGTGGCGAGTCCGATCGCGTCATAACGCCAGTTCGCCTCTTTCAGAAACGCGTTCAGCACCGGCAGGATCACGCCCACCATTTCGGCCTGAAAGAAGTTGGCCGCGTTCAGGCCAACCAGACTGCGGCGTGGGATACGTGTCTTCACGGTTCGCGTCGTCTTCCCGGCTCGTGGGACTCCGCGGAGGTCACTGCCTGCCACGACTAACCGCCGCCTGTCACCGCCGGGCGGCGTGCGGCGGCGCGCTACCCGAAGCGGCCGGCTTCGTCTGGACGGAATCTTTCGAGCCAGGAGCCTTTTGCACCGCTTTCGATCGGGCTGACGCGGCGAACTGAGTCAGCCTCATCCACGCCCCCGCGGCTCGGAAACGGACTCTTTCGTTTCCGTCATCCAGAAGCGGCGTCAGCAGATTCGCGCGTCTGGAGTCGTTGGACATGCCAATCGCCTGCGCAGCCGCCGCGCGTACAGGCCAGTGCTCGCTGTAGAGCGCCTCCTTCAAAGCTCGCCGGGCTGCCGCTGATCTGTTTTTTGACAGAAGCAGAGCCGCTGTCGCCTGGGGCGAAGTTTCCTTGTCCGTCAGGAGATCCTCCAGCGCCCCGACGCCTTCTCCGAGCCCGGGGACCGGCGCAAATCCGACTCCCTGCCGAATACCCAGCATCAGAGCCGTTTCTGGCGTATGCATGATTCGCGCCATATCGCGAAACTTGGCGCGGATCGGGTTCGATCCTGCTTTTCTCTCACCCTCGAGCACCGCGATGATCGCTTCTTCTCCGGCTGCGTCATGCAGATCGCACAACGATTTTGCCGCCGCAAACGCCACTTCGGGCACCGAATCATCCAGAACCTTGTGAAGAGCAGGAATTACAGCCCGATCGTGCAAATCCGTAAGGCTGGAAACCGCCGCGATCCGTACCTGGGTATCCGTGTCGCTCAGCATCGGCACAAGCAGCTGGCGCGCGGCCCCGGCATCGCGAAACAGGCCAATGGCGAGCACGGCCTGCTTGCGCGTATCGGGATTCCTGCTGTGCAGGCCGGTATCGAGCACCTCTCTCGCGCCAGGACTCGCCGGATTCGTTTGCGCCAGACAAGCGGTGGTGACGACCACAGCGGCGGCGAATCGCGAAAGGCGAGCCGCGGTAGCGCGGGTACCGCTTTTCCGTCGGAACGGGTTTTGTGTCATTTACTCAAGCACTCCTGCGTTTGATTCTCATCCACGGGATCGCCAAACGGGTCGATGGTGAAAATAACCCGCTTCCTGCTTCCGCTGCGCGATAATGTGCACTCGGCTGCGCCATGAGTCCCGGACAAGCCGGTCAGACCGCTTCGAAGGCCCCTGCAGGACTCACGTCCGCGCAGGCGGCGGAGCTTTTCAGCAGCTGCGGCCCGAACGACCCATCGCCTTCCACTTCGCGTCACGCCGCGCTTGAATTCCTGCGCCTTTTTCTGAATCCGCTGGTGCTCATTCTGCTGATTGCGGCCGGCGTCTCCATCTTTCTTGGCGACGTTACGGATGCGGCGATCATCATCGCCATCGTCCTCGTCAGCAACACGCTCGATTTTACTCAGACCAGCAAGTCTCACAAAGCGATGGAAGAACTGCGCCAGCGCGTCGCTCCTTCGGCTACGGTGCTCCGCGACGGCCGCTGGCAGGACCTGCCCCGGCGCCAACTGGTTCCCGGCGACATGGTTCGTCTTTCCGCCGGAGACCTGATTCCCGCCGATGCCCGGCTCCTCGAATCGCGCGATCTTTACGTCCAGCAGTCGGCCCTTACCGGCGAATCCCTGCCCGTCGAGAAGCAGGCCGCCGGCGACCGGGTCTCCACCAGCCCCGATGCGCCGAATATGGTCTTCCTCGGCACCTCGGTCGTCAGCGGCAGCGCCACCGCGCTCGTGATCGCCACCGGCGCTCGCACCTCCTTCGGCGACATCGCCGCGCGTCTTGCTTCACGGCCGGAGCCGACTTCTTTCGATCGCGGACTCAAAGACTTTAGCCTTCTGCTTACGCGTACGGTCCTGTTTCTCATCGTGTTCCTGATCATCATCGGCGTCCTGAAGCATCGAAACGCTTTTCAATCTCTGTTGTTCGCCGTCGCCCTTGCGGTCGGCCTTACTCCGGAATTCCTTCCGATGATCGTTTCCGTCACGCTCGCCAAAGGCGCACGCGCCATGGCGCGCAAGAAGGTGATCGTCAAGCACCTTTCCGCCATCCAGAACTTCGGAAGCATCGATGTCCTGTGCAGCGACAAGACAGGTACGCTCACCACCGGCAACATGATCGTCGATCGCGCGCTCGATCCGTTCGGAACTCCGTCGCCCCATGTCCTCACGCTTGCCAGGCTGAACAGCAGATTCGAGACCGGCATTCGCAGTCCTCTGGACGCTGCCATCCTGAGTACGCCGGAGACAGACGACGAAGCAGGTTATGAGAAGCGCGATGAAATCCCCTATGATTTCGAGCGCCGCCGCCTCTCGATCGTCATCGAGCGCGATTCAAAACGAGCGCTGGTGACGAAAGGCGCGCCCGAAGGCATCCTGGCGCGCTGCGTTTCGCTTGAAACCGGGGGCCGCGTCCTGGCTCTCGATCAGGCGGCGCTCGCAAGGATTCAGCAGACGTTCCAGGATCTCAGCCGGCAGGGCCTGCGCGTGCTTGCCGTCGCTTACGCGGCTGTCGAGATGCGCCCCAACTATTCTTCCGATGATGAGCGCAACCTCGTAATCGCCGGCTTCCTCACCTTTCACGATCCGCCCATACCCGATGCCGCGCAGACCATCGCCCAGCTGAAGCAGAATGGGGTGCGCATCAAGATCATCACCGGCGATAGCGATCTTGTAACGGCTCACGTGTGCTCCTGCGTGGGGCTCGATCCCGGAAGAATCGTGCTCGGCGACGAAATCGAGCAGATGACGGACACCGCGCTTGCCCGCGTGGCCGAAGACGCCAGCGTCTTCGCGCGCATTTCGCCGGCCCAGAAAAACCGTATCCTGCTTGCGTTGAAACATCGTGGCCATGTCGTCGGCTTCATCGGCGATGGCATCAACGATGCGCCCTCGCTCCATGCGGCCGACGTCGGCATCTCCGTCTCGACGGCCGTAGACGTTGCGCGGGAAGCCGCCGCCATCATCCTCGTCGAACCTGGTCTCGATGTGCTGTCGAGCGGCATTCTCGAAGGCCGCAGAGCGTTCGGGAACGTCATGAAGTACCTGTTCATGGGCACCAGTTCCAACTTCGGCAACATGTTCAGCATGGCGGGCGCATCCGCGTTCCTTCCGTTTCTGCCCATGCTGCCGACGCAGATTCTTCTGAACAACTTCCTTTATGACGTTTCCCAGCTCTCCATCCCCACCGATAATGTCGATCCGGAGTTTCTCGCGAAGCCGAAGCAGTGGGACATCGGGCTCATCCGGAACTTCATGGTCTGGATCGGGCCCATCAGTTCCATCTTCGATTTCCTCACCTTCTACGTTCTGCTGCGCTGGTTTCATGCCGCCCCGGAGTTCTTCCACACCGGCTGGTTTATGGAATCGCTCGCCACGCAAACGCTCGTCATCTTTGTCATCCGCACGCGCGGCAATCCGCTCCGCAGCCGCGCCAGCCGCCCGCTCGCCGCAACCGTTCTGGCCATTACCGCAGCCGGCATGGCCCTGCCCTTCACCCCGCTCGCCGCGCCGCTCGGATTCACGCCGATGCCGTCCCTCTACTTCGTCTACCTCGCGGCGGCGATCGCCGTGTATTTCCTGTTCGTCGAAATCGGCAAGCGCCTGATCCTCGGGCGCGCAACCGCTCGCCAGCTGTCCTGACAGTGTCTTTCCCGACCTTCATGTTGTATGCTTGTCAACGCAAGCGATTACAAAAGCGCCGTTCGCCATTTATGCTGTAGCGGCTCGCGGCCCGAACCGGAGCGTCCTCGACACCTTCCGATGCCTCACTCGACCGCGTTGTTGTTCACCACAGCATCCAATAAGCTCGTCTCGCTCGGCTCCATCGATATCGCCATCATCGCGATCTATTTCGTAATGGTGCTGGGCATCGGCCTCTATCTGCGGCGCTATACCACCACCGGCGAGGACTTCTTTCTCGCCGGCCGTGAAATGACCGCGTGGATCGCGGGCCTCGCATTTATCTCCGCCAACCTCGGTTCCATCGAGTTGCTCGGCTGGGCCGGCAATGCCTATCAATACGGCATCATGGCCGCCCACTGGTACTGGATCGGCGCCATCCCGGCAATGGTTCTGCTTGGCCTGGTGATGATGCCGTTTTATTACATCTCGAAAACACACTCGGTACCCGGCTATCTTCAACTGCGCTATGGCCGGGAAGCCAGTGGACTAAGCGCCATTACCTTTGCCTTCATGACCATCCTTATGTCCGGCGTAAACATGTACGCCATGGCCGTAGTCATGAAGGTGGTGGTGGGCTGGGATCTGAACTTCAGTATCTGGGTCTCTTCTCTTACCGTCGGCGTATACGTAGCCGCGGGCGGTCTGTTTTCCGCGATCTTCAATGAGGTGCTGCAATTCTTCCTCATCTGGTTCGGCGCGCTGCTGATTCCGATTCTCGGTCTTATCGAGGCGGGCGGATGGAGTGGCATGGTCGCGCGCATCCACGCGAATTTCCCGGGGCAGGACTTCACGCACTTATGGGCGCCGATGCGTTCGGCCGCGGATAACCCCATGGGCATCACCTGGCTCGGAATCGTATTCGGGTTGGGAGCGGTGCAGTCCATGGCCTACTGGACCACGGACTTCCTGGTTGTGCAGCGCGTTCTGTCCGCCAAGGATATCCGTTCGGCGAAGATGTCGCCCATCATTGGATCTTTCTTCAAGATGGCGGTGCCGCTGATCGTCATCCTCCCTGGCCTGCTGGGAAGAG